>NZ_ATCO01000211.1:0-11619 GCF_000422025.1 Geobacillus sp. WSUCF1
TTTTTTATGGATGTAGCCCGGCATAATGCCGATTTTGCACTCTTCCGGCGTAATGACGCCCGGGCAGTTCGGACCGATGAGGCGCGTCTTTTTGCCCTCCATGTACCGTTTCACTTTCACCATATCAAGCACCGGAATGCCTTCGGTGATGCAAACAACAAGGTCGAGTCCCGCGTCGACCGCTTCCATGATGGCATCCGCAGCGAAGGCCGGCGGAACGTAAATGACCGAGGCGTTCGCGCCTGTTTTTTCGACCGCTTCGGAAACGGTGTCAAACACCGGCACGCCTTCGACTTCCGTGCCGCCTTTGCCCGGCGTGACGCCGCCGACGATGTTCGTCCCGTACTCGATCATCTGCTTTGTATGGAACAGCCCTTGCGAACCGGTAATCCCTTGTACGATCACTTTCGTATCTTTATTGACAAAAACGCTCACGTGTCTCCCTCGCTTTCTTAACGTACTAGCTCGACGATTTTTTGTGCTCCGTCCGCCATCGATTCGGCCGCAATAATGTTTAAGCCCGACTCTTGCAAAATCTTTTTCCCAAGCTCAACGTTCGTTCCTTCAAGTCGGACGACAAGCGGAAGCGTCAAACCGACTTGCTTCGTCGCCGCGACGATGCCGCTCGCGATGACATCGCATTTCATAATGCCGCCGAAAATGTTGACGAAAATGCCTTTGACGTTCGGGTCGGACAAAATGATTTTGAACGCTTCCCTTACTTTTTCCTCGCTGGCGCCGCCGCCGACATCGAGGAAGTTGGCCGGCTCGCCTCCGTAATATTTGATGATGTCCATTGTCGCCATCGCCAAGCCGGCGCCGTTGACCATGCAGCCGATGTTGCCGTCAAGAGCGATGTAGTTCAAGTCGTATTTCGACGCTTCGACTTCTTTCGGGTCTTCTTCATCCAAGTCGCGGTATTCAAGGATGTCCGGATGGCGGTATAAGGCGTTTGAATCGAAATTCAGCTTCGCATCAAGCGCCATCACTTTGCCGTCGCCGGTGACGACAAGCGGGTTGATTTCGGCGATCGAGCAGTCTTTATCGACAAACACTTGGTACAAGCCCATCATAAATTTGACCGCTTGGTTGACGAGATGCTTCGGAATGTTGATGTTGAAAGCCAATCGGCGCGCTTGGAACGCTTGGAGCCCGACGGCTGGATCGATGTATTCTTTAAAAATTTTCTCCGGCGTTTTCGCCGCCACTTCTTCGATTTCCGTTCCGCCTTCTTCCGACCCCATTAACACGACGCGCGAGGTGGCGCGGTCGACGACAAGGCCGATGTAGTATTCTTTTTGGATGTCGCACCCTTCTTCAATCAACAGCCGTTTCACTTCTTTTCCTTCCGGGCCGGTTTGATGGGTGACGAGCACTTTGCCGAGCAATTCGCTGGCGTATGTACGGACTTCCTCGAGCTTTTTGCCACTTTCACCCCGCCCGCTTTGCCGCGCCCGCCGGCATGAATTTGCGCTTTGACGACACACACCGGCGCGCCGAGCTCTTTCGCCGCTTCGACCGCTTCATCCACCGTGAACGCGACGCGGCCGTTCGGCACGCTCACACCATAGCTTCGCAAAATTTCTTTTGCTTGGTATTCATGAATGTTCATGCGCCAACCTCCTATGTATAAAATCAAAAAAGTCTTAGCGCTTTCATTTTATACCTAACATTTCGCGCTTGTCCACCGTTTCGCCGCAAAATTAAGAAAGCGGGGAATAGGAAAATTACCCCTTCCCCGCTCTTTCTCCTTTCGCTTCCTGATCAAGCTGATACAAAAACGCGAACAATTCAGCCACTAAGGCGTACAGCTCCTCCGGGATCATTTCGTTGATCTCCACTTTCCCCAGCAGCTCAACAAGCGTCGGATCTTGGCGAATCGGCACGCCGTGCTCGCGGGCGGCGGCGATGATCGCTTCGGCGACCTTGCCAACCCCTTTCGCCTTGACGATCGGAGCTGCGTCAAGTGCCGCATCGTAAGACAAGGCGACTGCTTTTTTCCGCTCCTCGTTCATGCTTGGCAATCCACCTCGCTGCAACTGTCGGCAAACAGAAAAACGGAAGGCGGAGGAGGGGCGGAACGCGTTGCCTTTACATCAATGCCTGAAAGCGCATAGCCGTGCGCCTGAAACCGCTCTTTGACAAGCGGAGCCATCCGAGCGGCAGCAACCGCCAACCGCGGATCATCGTGAAAAATGGAGATGTGGACGATCCGTCGTTGCACGCGCATATCAACGATCACCTCTCCCAGCTCTTCAAGCGTCAGGCAACAAACAATGCGGTTGTAATCGGCATCAAGCGGCCCGCCTTGTTTCCTCCTTCCTTGCCAGCACACAGCAAAATCGCTGCTGCGGCCGCCAAGCGGCAATGGAAACGAAATCCATACGTGCTCAATGAGCCCATCGCCGCCAGCAGCGATGGCCATGCCATCGAGCTGGTCGAGAATCGCTTCGGCCGCCCTCTTGGCCCCTTCGCTCCCCGATTCATGAAGAAAGCGAAGAAGCAGCCGTTTCAACGACGGGGCGGAAGGCAAATCCTCGATTTTCCCGACACGGACGAGCGCCGCCTCATCCTCAAGCCCAAGCCGCACGGCCGCTCGCCTCAGCCAGCAAAACAGCGACAGCGCCGGATCTCTCGTCGCTCGAGCGGCCGCCCACAACTTCGCTTCCGCGGCGGGCAGCGCTCCGCTTTGATAGGCAGCATCGAGAGCGGCCCACCGTTCCACAAACGCCTCCTCGTCCGTCAAGCCGAGCTGCCGAATGATATCGGCAAACCGGCGGCATTGCATCGCCTCCCGAAGCGCCAAGCGGCGGTCCTCCGGCAACGGGGCGAGCCCAAGGCGGGCAAGAAGCGCGCGGGCCGTTTCGGCCTCTTCCTCCCCTGACAGCAACAAACGCACGGCCGCCTCGTAAGCGGACAGCGGCGGTGAAAGAAACTTCTCCATCACCCGGATGAGCTCAAGCGCCGCCGGATGGGCGGAAAGGGCGGCAATGGCCGCTTTCAGTTTCCCCAAACCCTCAGCGAGCGACACCCCGGTTTTGGCTGCCCATAGCGCGCGAAACACGGCTGAAGAGAACGGCAGCCGGCGGCGAAACAAATGGGCGAGCACGTCTTCGGCCGCGTCCGGCTGGCCGGTCTCTTTCACCGCTTCAGTCAGTGCGGCAATTTCCTCTTTCGTTGCAGCCGCGCCAGCTTTCAGCGCTTGGCGGAGCACCGGCAGCGCCGCATCCGGCAGTTTCCACGCTTTTTGCCACCGGCGCACCGCCTCTTCACCTGACGGAGCAGACGCCGGTTCGGAAAGGGGAATGGCTTTCCAATAAATTGTTCCTTGTCGTTCGTGAATTTCAAACAAATACAAACGTCCGACGGCAAGCGGTGCCTCCAAACGGGCGCGCACAAGCTGTCCGCCAGCGCGGACGAGCGCCGCCCGCTCCTCGGTTTCCATCTCCTCGACCCGCTCCACTCGGCCGACGACGGCCTGCCCCGGCTGAAACCGCCGGCTGGATGTCGCGTCGCGGACAGCGGTCGTTGGCATCGTCCGCTCCATGCGCTCGACCATTTCGTCCCATCCCTTCTTCTAGAGCTGCTCGCTCGCCTCGAGCACCTCCCTCACCGGTGCGAACGAACGACGGTGCTCAGGCGTAACGCCGTAGCGGCGGATCGCCTCGAAATGTTCCGGCGTTCCGTAGCCCATATGGCGCGCGAACCCGTATTGTGGATAGCGGCGATCCAGTTCTTTCATCCACCGGTCGCGCGTCACTTTGGCGATGACCGACGCAGCAGCGATCGAAGCGCTGTTGGCGTCTCCTTTTATGAGGCGCTGTTGCGGCAGTGGGCACGGCACCGCCATCGCATCAACAAGCAAATGTTCAGGCGGCGGGGAAAGGGCGTTCACCGCTTTCGCCATCGCTTGCCTTGTCGCTTCGTAAATATTCCTTTCATCGATCTCCGCCGCGCTGACGATGCCGATGCCGATGGCGACGGCGCACGCTTCAATTTGCGCAAACAATGCCTCGCGCTTTTCCGGCGTCAGCCGCTTCGAGTCGTCAAGCCCCGGCAAATAGGCGTCTTTCGGTAAGATGACCGCGGCGGCGACGACCGGGCCGGCCAGCGGGCCGCGCCCGGCCTCATCAATGCCGGCGATCCGTCTAACGCCAGCGGCGTATAGTTCCCGCTCATAACGCATCAGTTCTTCCCACCGCTGCTCGATGGCGTGCCGGCGCGCTTTCTGCCTTTCAAAACGGGCAAGAAGCGCCTGCACGCTTTTTCGCTCATCCTGCCGCAGCATCTCCCAGCGCGGGTCGTCCTCGCCAAGCTTCGGAAGCAGCGCTTCAATGTCTTTCACCGTATACCGCTTCATGCTCCTCTCCCTCTTCTACTTATACTATCGGCTCTGTTTGGCCGACCGTAAAGCGCCGCCGGCAAAAAAACGCCCGCCGGACGCGCTACGTCCGTGAAGCGGGCGTTTCAAAGCTTAAGCGGCCTAATTTTTCCGTGCGGATGTCATACAAAACGATGTCAGCCACTTTATCGTAGTCAACAGCGCCGCCTGACGTCAAGCAGCCGCGCCGCCTTCCGATGGCGTCAAACAAGGCGACAATGTCATCCGGAATGTCATCAAGGCCGTAGCGCTCCGCAAGCCGGTTGGGATAGTGGGTCGACAAAAAGCGGAGCGCATAGACGGCGACATCCTGCAAGTTTAAAATTTCGTCCTTAATGGCCCCGGTCACCGCCAACTTGTAGCCCACGTCCTCATCCTCAAATTTCGGCCATAGGATGCCTGGGGTATCAAGCAGCTCCATTTCTTTGCCGACTTTAATCCATTGCTGCGCTTTTGTCACCCCCGGCTTGTCGCCGGTTTTCGCGATATGGCGGCCGGCGAGCCGGTTGATCAGCGTCGACTTGCCGACGTTCGGGATGCCGACGATGAGCGCCCGAACCGGGCGCGGGTTTTTAATCCCTTTCGCCCGCATTTTCTCGAATTTGTCTTTCACCATCTCTTTCGCTGCCGCCGCGATTTGCCGGACTCCTGTTCCGCTTTGAGCATCGATGGGCAAAGCCAGCCGCCCTTGATCGTGGAAATAGCGGATCCACTGTTCGGTCACCGCCTCATCGGCCATATCAGCCTTATTGAGCAAAATGAGGCGCGGCTTTTGTCCGAGAATCTCGTCGATCATCGGGTTGCGCGAGGACATCGGCACACGGGCGTCAAGCAGCTCAAACGCTACGTCGATCAACTTTAATTTTTCTTGCACTTCCCGCTTGGCCTTCGCCATATGGCCGGGGAACCATTGAATCACTGTCATTGGCATCACCTGCCTCGTTTATTTCACAATCCGGGCGTCAGAAAGCGGCCAATACACAAGATTCGCCTTGCCAACGACTTTTGACATCGGAATGAAGCCGATATGGCGGCTGTCTTTGCTGAAACGGCGATTGTCGCCCATGACAAACAAATGCCCCGGCGGCACCGTGCTTCGCCCGGTCAGTTCCTCCAAAGTGAACGATTCCGTCAGTGGACCGCCGTCGGACAACTGCTTTTTATACTCGTCCAAATACGGCTCTTCATACGGCTTGCCATTGATATAGAGCGTATCATTTTTGTATTCAATTCGGTCGCCCGGCAGGCCGATGACTCGCTTAATATAGTCTCTCCCTTCTTCAGCGTGAAAAACAATGATATCGAAACGGTGCGGCATGCCGATTTTATACGCCAGTTTATTGACGATCATCCGCTCATGGTTATGTAATGTCGGCATCATCGAATAACCGTCGACGATGATCGGAGCGAAAATAAAGTAGCGGATGCCCCCGGCGAGCAAGACGGCAACGACGATCGCTTTCATCCATTCGCGCCATTCGCTTTTTTTTCTGTTCCATTGTCCACCCACCTAAATCAAAGTTTGCAGTCGTGGATCACGACCGTAATCATCATTGGCGGTAGTGAAAAAAGGAGCTTGAAAGCAAGCTCCTTTTCCGCTGTGATCCACCGTTGTCCATTATTGCGCTGCGTTCGTATTTTCCTTGATGCGCGCCGCTTTGCCGCGAAGTTCGCGCAAGTAGTACAATTTCGCGCGGCGGACTTTCCCGCGGCGGATGACTTCCAGCTTGGCGATTTTCGGCGTATGCACCGGGAATGTGCGCTCAACGCCGACGCCATAGGACACTTTGCGGACCGTGAACGTTTCGCTGATGCCCGCTCCGCGCCGTTTAATGACGACACCTTCAAACACTTGGATGCGTTCGCGGTTGCCTTCGACGACTTTCACATGAACGCGCACCGTGTCGCCCGGGCGGAAATCCGGCAAATCCGTCCGCAGTTGTTCTTTCGTAATCTCTTGGATTAAATGATGCATCATGATCCACTCCTTCCACAGATGTTCATGCCAATGATCTCTTCATTGCAGCGGAACATCGTTTTCCATCCTCAAGCCAATCGCTTAAGGTCACACAAAAGACATGATAGCATAAACGGTTGACTCAGGCAATAGCTATTCGCGCTCCTTTTCCCACTCTTTCAGCCATTGCTTTTGCTTGTCTGTAAGCGGATATTCATCGAGCAAGTCCGGACGGCGCAAAAACGTGCGCCGGAGCGATTCCTTCTCGCGCCACTCGGCGATGAGCTGATGGTTGCCAGAAAGCAGAATATCCGGCACTTTCATGCCGCGGAAATCGGCCGGTCTTGTGTATTGCGGATACTCAAGCAGCCCGGAGCTGAACGAGTCATCGACCGGCGACGCCTCATTGCCGAGCACCCCGGGGAGAAGACGGACGACGCTGTCGACAATGACCATGGCGCCGAGTTCCCCACCTGTTAAAATATAGTCGCCGATCGAAATTTCATCGGTTGCTAAATATTGGCGGATGCGTTCGTCATACCCTTCGTAATGGCCGCAAATGAGCACCAAATGCGTTTCTTTCGCCAGCTCTTCCGCCTTTTTTTGCGTGTAGCGCTCGCCTTGCGGGCAAAGCAAAATGATGCGGGCGCCAGGCGATCCAGCCGTCACGTGTTCCACCGCGTCAAAAATCGGCTGCGGCTTGAGCACCATGCCGGCGCCGCCGCCATACGGATAATCGTCGACCGTTTTATGCTTGTTGTCGGCAAACTCGCGAAAATCAATAAGGCGGATGTCGACGGCCCCTTTTTCTTGCGCCTTCTTTAAAATCGACTCGCTCAACACCCCGGAAAACATGCCGGGAAACAACGTTAAAATATCGATCCGCATCACTCGAGCAGCCCTTCCATCGGCCGGATGATGATCGTTTTCCGCTCCGGATCGACGTGCAAAACGACCTCGTCAATGTACGGAATGAGCGCTTCCGATCCGTCTTCGCGCCGGACGACCCAGACGTCGTTCGCCCCTGGAGTCAAAATTTCCTTTACCGCGCCGATGGTCTCCCCGCCTTCTGTCACGACAGTGCAGCCGATGATCTCATGGAAATAATATTCCCCTTCCGCGAGTTCGCCGAGCTGGCTTTCCGGCACCTTCAGCATCGCTCCCTTAAACCGTTCCACATCGTTGATGCTGTCATAGCCTTCAAACGACAACAAGTCAAACGATTTATGGACGCGGTGGCTTTTCACCGTGACTTCAATCGGTTCCGTGTCCCGTTCGCGGAAAATGTACAGCTTGTTTCCTTTTTTATACCGTTCTTCAGGAAAGTCGGTGCGCGAAATGACGCGCACTTCGCCGCGAATGCCGTGCGTATTGACAATTTTTCCGACATTAAACCATCGTTCCATCGCGTTCATCCCTTCTTAGCGAATCTCTTTGACGACGCCGTCTTCAATGATGATGGCGCGCGTTTTTGTCACCTCTTCCCAACGGTCGCCGACGTTCACCTCAACGAGCGCCTCGACTTCCCGCTCTTTCAATTCGCTCCCTAACGGTAGCATATGTAATTGTTCGAGCTGAAACTCAAGCAGTTTCATTTTCTCCATCCGCTCGTCGATCTCTTTGGCAAAATATTGTTTCACTAAAGCGGGCGGATAGTTTCCGCTTTTCTCCATTCGTTTCTGTTCAAAACGAAGCTGGTCGCACTCGCGCTCGAGCTGCTGCTTGCGCGCCAAAAACGCGGCGGCAAGCTCTTGTTTGCTCCGTTCGGTGACGATTTGCCGCACCTCAACCGTTTGAATGAGCTTCATCCTCTTCCCCCTTTTGACACGGAATGAACGGCACCCGGGTCATTTTTGCGCCCTTTGGCATCATATCAAAAAAGGGAGAGGAACATCCTCACCCTTTGTCTTTCACTTGCACAACAACCCGCTTTGGCGATCCGGCCGCGGCGGCGGCAACGACCGTGCGAATCGCCTGGATCGTCCGCCCTTGTTTGCCGATCACTTTGCCAGTGTCGTCTTCATGCACGGACAGCTCATAGATGACGGCCGTCTCTTCTTCGCGGCGCTCAACCGCCACCGCCTCCGGATGATCGACAAGCGCCTTGACGATCGTTTCAATGAGCGGCTTCATGTGCATCTCGCTTATTTGCCGTATTTCAAGTTATGGAACTTCTCTAAAATGCCTTGCTTCGACAGCAAGCTGCGCACCGTATCCGATGGTTTGGCGCCGTTTTGCAGCCATTTGAGCGCCAATTCCTCATCAATTTTCACTTGCGCCGGCTCAGCGACCGGATCGTACGTGCCGATCGTTTCGATAAAACGACCGTCGCGCGGCGAGCGCGAATCAGCTACCACGATGCGATAGAATGGTTTTTTCTTTGTTCCCATGCGTTTTAAACGAATTTTTACTGCCATAGTCAGTACGCACCTCCGTATAGAGTTCACACAAGATAGTATATTAACAATTCTTTTTCCGTTTGTAAAGGTTTTTCGCTTAACAGATCTTCATTTACATAAATGGAAAACGGAATCCTTTCTTTTTCCCTTTTGGCATATTCGTCATCATTTTCATCATTTTTTTCATCTCGTCAAATTGCTTCAAAAGCCGGTTTACTTCCTGCACCGTCGTGCCGCTTCCTTTGGCGATCCGCTTTTTGCGGCTAGCGTTGATGATTTCCGGATGCGTTTTCTCTTCTTTCGTCATCGAGCGGATGATCGCCTCAACGCGGGCGATTTGCTTTTCATCGACTTGGATGTTGGCGAGCCCTTTGATTTTGTTGGCGCCCGGCAGCATTTTAATCAGTTCGTCAAGCGGTCCGAGCTTGCGCACTTGGCCGAGCTGCTCCAAAAAGTCGTCAAGCGTGAAGGTGGCCGTGCGCATTTTTTGTTCGAGCTCCTTCGCCTTCTCTTCGTCGACGGCCGCCTGCGCTTTTTCGATGAGCGTCAGGACATCGCCCATGCCTAAAATGCGCGACGCCATTCGCTCCGGATGGAACGGCTCCAAAGCGTCAAGTTTTTCGCCCATCCCAGCAAACTTGATCGGCGCTCCGGTGACGGCGCGAATCGACAGCGCCGCCCCGCCGCGCGTGTCGCCGTCCAGCTTCGTCAAAATCACCCCGGTGATGCCGAGCTGCTCATGGAAGCTTTGTGCGACATTGACGGCATCTTGCCCGGTCATGGCGTCAACGACGAGGAAAATTTCATCCGGCTTGACCGCTTCTTTCATTTGCTTCAGTTCATCCATGAGCGCTTCATCAATGTGGAGGCGGCCGGCTGTGTCGATGAGCACGTAATCATAATGCTCTTCTTTCGCCCGCTCGAGCGCCTGTTTCGCGATTTCAACCGGATTGGCGTGCTCGCCTAACGAAAAGACAGGCATGTCGAGCTGCTTGCCAAGCGTCTCAAGCTGTTTGATCGCCGCCGGGCGGTAAACGTCGGCAGCCACCAGAAGCGGCTTCCGGTTATGCCGTTTGCGCAGCAAGTTGGCCAGCTTCCCGGTGGTCGTCGTTTTCCCGGCCCCTTGCAACCCGACCATCATCACAACGGTCGGCGGTTTCTTCGCGACAGCGATTTGGCTTTGCTCACCGCCCATTAACGCCGTCAGCTCTTCCTTGACGATTTTGATCACTTGCTGGCCCGGCGTTAAGCTTTTCATCACTTCCTGCCCGACAGCCCGCTCGCTCACCTGTCTGATGAAATCTTTGACGACTTTAAAGTTGACGTCAGCTTCCAAAAGCGCAAGGCGCACTTCGCGCATCATCTCTTTGACATCCGCTTCGGTGACTTTCCCTTTGCCGCGGATGCGGTTCATCACCTGCTGCAAACGTTCAGACAGTCCTTCAAACGCCATGGCGGCCACCCCCTTTTTTAATCAAGTTCGTCAAGCTCGCGGACTAGCGCCGCCAATTCGGCGTCAGCACCGTAGTGCCGGCTGATGTAGTCTTTCAGCCGCTCGATGATCTGCCGCCGCCGTTCATATTTTCGCAGCAGCCCGAGCTTCTCTTCATACTGCTCCAGCATCGCTTCTGTACGCCGGATGTTATCGTACACCGCCTGGCGGCTCACCTCATATTGTTCGGCAATTTCCCCGAGGGAGTAGTCGTCCAAGTAGTAAAGCGCCATATAGTTGCGCTGTTTCGGCGTCAACAGCGCTTGGTAAAAATCGTATAAATAGTTCATGCGCATCGTTTTTTCCAGCACCGGACTCTCCCTCCCTCATTGTTAAGTAAAATACCTTTACAAAAATGTAGTGTACCTTCTTTTCGGCAAGGTGTCAAGGGATGGAACGGACAAAGGGCTTATCGGTTACACCCCCGTGGACGTAACAACAAAGGGCGCTCCATTGGTTTTGGAGCACCCTCTGTTGACTTTTTTATGATTCCAGCAAATCAGCAAACAATCCGTAGACGTACTGTTCTGGATCGAACACTTGCAAATCGTCCATCTTCTCGCCGAGGCCGACGAGTTTCACCGGGATGGCCATCTCGTTGCGAATGGCAAGCACGATGCCGCCTTTCGCCGTTCCGTCGAGCTTTGTCAACACGATGCCGGTCACATCGGTCGCTTCTTTAAACAGCTTCGCCTGACTCATCGCATTTTGCCCGGTCGTCGCATCAAGCACAAGCAGCACTTCATGCGGAGCGCCCGGGATTTCGCGGCTGATGACGCGCTTCACTTTTTCAAGCTCTTTCATTAAGTTCACTTTGTTTTGCAGCCGCCCGGCTGTGTCACACAACAACACGTCAACGCTACGTGCTTTTGCCGCCTGAATGGCGTCGTACATAACGGCCGCCGGGTCGGAGCCGGCCGCCTGCTTAATGACATCGACCCCAACGCGTTCGCCCCATACTTCCAACTGCTCGATCGCTCCGGCGCGGAACGTGTCGCCTGCGGCCAAGAGCACCGATTTCCCTTCCGATTTCAGCTTATGCGCCAGTTTTCCGATCGTCGTCGTCTTGCCAACGCCGTTGACGCCGACGAACAATATGACCGTCAGCCCTCCTTCTTGCATATTCAAGGCGGAAAGCTCGTTGTCATCGGCGCCGGCGCGGTAAATGTCAATCAGTTTTTCCGCGATCACGTCGCGCATTTGCGCCGAATCTTGAATGTTGCGGCGCTTCACTTCCATTTTCAGCTCATCGACAAGTTCCATGACGGTCGTGACGCCCACATCGGCGGCGATCAAAATTTCCTCAAGCTCTTCAAAAAACGCTTCATCCACTTTCCGATAGCGGGCGATGAGGTCGTTCACTTTCCCGGCGAGCGAATTTCGCGTTTTT
>NZ_ATCO01000212.1:0-4586 GCF_000422025.1 Geobacillus sp. WSUCF1
CTTTTTGCTTCATTCCTTTCGAAAAATGAGCCGGAAACGAGGAAAGCCGCCGCTCCAATCGAAACTCGCGAAGCAGCGGCGGAAGGCGGCGTTCATACTCTGCTTCGCTCAACCCGTACGCCATCGCCGCTAGACGCAAATGTTCCTCAAGCGTCAATTCTTCATACAACACCGGCGTTTCCGGGATATAAGCAAACTGCCTTCGATACGTTTCCCGCCCGTCCGCAAGCCGATAGCCGTTAATGGAAATCGCGCCGCGGCGCGGTTCCATCAAGCCGATAATATGTTTGATCGTCGTGCTTTTGCCGGCTCCATTTAGGCCGATCAAGGCGACCATTTCGCCGCGGTCGACCGCAAACGTCACGTCTTCAAGCACGTTTTGCGCCGTGTAGCCTCCGGATAGATCCTTCACTTCTAAAAGCGTCATCGTCCGCTCCCTTTCCGTTCTGGCCTTTGTCCCCATTGTACCAAACGATAGCCTCGCTTACCAAAAAAAGATCACACCGTTCTTTTGCATAAACTCACTCAAGCCGGGCATGATAAATAGCGAAGAGGGGATGAGGAATCAAAAAGTTGATGAACGATCCATCCGAAATGGGGTGTTCGTCAAAGACACCGTTGTGAGCCGCAAAACGTTGTAAACGTTCCTAGGAAGCGACCATCGCATTCGTTGCTGGGAAGCAACGAGCCTGTCCAAAGGGGATGGTCACGTTGAACAAAGGAAGCGCTCACGCCGAACCAACTTTTGTTGCAAATGGGGTGTTCATCAAACGCACATTTGCTTGAATCATCCTCTCCCCTTTTCACCAACCGGGATGTAACCTGCGTTGCGGGATTACATCCCGGTTTTTTTATGGTAAAATGAAGAAAATAGGAAGGAAAGGGTGACCACAGTGAGCGATTGCATTTTTTGCAAAATCATTAACGGCGAATTGCCTGCGGCGAAAGTGTACGAAGACGACCATGTGCTCGCGTTTTTGGACATCAGCCAAGTGACAAAAGGGCATACGCTTGTCATCCCGAAAGTACATACGGAAAACATTTTCACCCTCACGTCGGAGGCGGCCGGCCAACTGTTTCGGGCAGTGCCGACGATTGCCAATGCACTCAGGCGAGCATTTTCCCCGGTCGGGCTCAACTTATTGAACAACAATGGCGAGCAAGCGGGGCAGACAGTGTTCCATTACCATCTTCACCTCATTCCACGCTACGGCAAAGGGGATGGGTTTGGCGCGGTCTGGAAGTCGCATGCAAGCGACTATACGCCCGCTGACCTGCAGGCGATCGCGGCCGCCATTCGCGAGCAGCTCGGCTGATCTCCCGTTGTTGAACAGCAGAAAGGTCAAGCCCACAAATAAAAAAACGGAAGCAGGGATGTTCTGCTTCCGTTTTTTACTGTTTTCCTTGCTGCTCGATCACATCTTGCAAATCTTTGTCTTTGATCTCAACACCGGCATCTTTCACCAATTTGTCCACTTTTGACTGCATCGTCGTAGGATCAAGCTTGTTCCGTTTGACTTCAAACGCAATTTCGTCTTTCATTTCGTTGAACGACTTTTTCTTTTCTTTGTCCGTCACTTTAATGATATGGTAGCCGTAATCCGTTTTCACCGGATCGCTCACTTCGCCGACTTTCAGCTTATAGGCGGCTTCTTCAAACTCCTTGACCATTTTCCCTGGGCCAAACCAGCCTAAATCGCCGCCGTTGGACGCCGAGCCTGGATCTTGGGAGTATTCTTTGGCCAACTTGGCGAAATCCTCGCCTTTATCAAGCTTCGCCTTTACTTCTTTTGCTGTTTTTTCATCTTTGACCAAAATATGGCTGGCACGAATTTTCGGTTTGTAGTTGTCATAATACTCCTTCAGCTCTTTCTCCGTCACTTTTATGTCTTCAACGGCCGCTTTCGTCCGCAGCAAATCGAGCTTGACCATTTCGCGGATCACTTTTTCTCCGTTCTGCTGCACGGCCAAATCATATTGCGTTCCATACGCCTCCTTGATTCGTTCGATTTCGCGGTCGATCTCTTCATCGGTTACCTTGTATTTTTTGCTCAACACTTTTTCGTCAATCAAATCACGAAGGACGGATTTGCCGACGCGCTCTTTCATCTCATTATAAAATTCGTCTTTCGTAATATTGCCGTTTTTCGTTTCCACAATCGCTTCCGAACCGTCGTTGCTGCAGGCCGACAAAGCCATGAGCGAAACGACGGCAGCGGCCATCATCCATTTTTTCATTCGCTTCACAACTCCTACATCTTTTTTCGATTGAATGTTCCCACGCTTTCAAGCGGCGCGGATCGAATGGCGCCCAAGCGCGCCCAAGAAACAACATGCTCGCCTCTTCAGCCACGACAATAACTATACCATATTTCCAACGAAAAAAAAAACCTCTTTCCGCTTTAGTCATCCGCCCATAACATGCACGCTTGCCATACATATGATGAGGATGAAGCGCTCGACAGGCTTCTTCTTGCCGAAAGGGGGTGTTACGATGAGCGCACCTTATTCCGGAGGCTTTGCGTTGATTGTTGTGCTGTTTATTTTGTTAATCATTGTCGGCTGCGCCTGCGTCATCTACTAAACGAAAGAGGGTGCTCCCGCAAAAGGAGCACCCTTTTTTTGCCGCCTTCCTTGAAACGAAGGGAGAGGCAACGACAATGGAACTCGCTCCATCAAAAGGAAAACATAACAATCCCCGCATCAACCGTTATGAAGAGAGAAAAGTTATGTAAACAACACTTCAAAGTAAGAAGAGATTAATAAAATCGTAATCAGGACATTGATCGTGCGAAAAACCGCCGGCTGCTGCTCCTCCGGGATGTCACGTTGCGCGCAAAGCGAGTGTGTGAGCTGGTTGATAAAAAATAAGACCACAACCGCCAGGAGGATGAAAGAAAGCACCAAAACTGTTCCCCTCCTCTTTGATCCTTCGCCAAACGCCGCCCATGGCTTTAACTTTACATCGTTCATGGCGGGAAATCAATCATTTTTCTTTTTCCGGACACAAACCGATTTTTCTATTGGTGAATGCGCACAAATTCGGTAAAATATACGTAAAAACGGTCACATTTTCGTCACCAAAAGGAGCACGATATATGGAATCGTTGGAAAAGCGAGTGGCCAAGCTGGAATTTCACCAGTCTCTGCTGATGGAAATGATCGACGAAACGAAAAAACCATTTTATTCCCTCATCATCCGCGCGGATTTGACCAAAGAAGAAGTCGACGCCTTCTTGGCGTTTTGCCAAGAGCTTGCCGACCAATACGAACAGCAAAAAGCGGAAGGGTTGACGATTTTCACTCCCCTGCTCGTGCAGTTTGCTGGGATGCTTCATCCGAACCTTCCGCTGGAACAGACTGTTGACGCTCTTTTGGCCCAACAAATGTTTGTCCCGCTGATGACCGAGCTGAAAACGCTCATTCGCACCATCAGTTAGCCTGGCTGGCCAATTCTTTCTCGTGCTCTTCCGTTTTCGGCTTTCGCTTGACAAGTTTGCCGTCCTGCTCGATAAAGTCTTCTTTAATGTTTTCAAACGCCCGCTCAAAAATTTCCATGAAATCATCGCCATAAATATTGCGGACGATGCACATCATTTCTAAAATTTCTGGAAACTTTCCGTACAACTCGCGCAACGGCAACGCCCCATTGAAAACGGCATTTTTCGTCGGGTCATACGTCTCCATCAGCTTCATCAACACTTCTTCGCCTTTTTCCGTCAACTCAATGTACGTATTGCGCTTGTCATCCTGTTTTTTGGAAAACGAAAGCAATCCTTTTTCTTCTAATTTCTTTGAGAAGTTGAACGCCGTCGACACATGCATCACACCGAACTTGGCGATTTCCGAAATCGAGGCCCCTTTGAAGTGGTAGGCGATCCATAAAATGTGATGTTCGTTAATGTTCAAGTCAAACGGCTTGATCCACCGTTGCCAATCTTTTTCAATGGATTTCCATAGCGCTTTGCTCAGCTGGGCAATTCGTTGGCTGAATAACATCGCCTCTTTGATGGAATAATGCTGTTCTGTCGCTTTCATCGTTCCACCCACTCTTCCCTCACCGTATTTTTTACTCTCCATTATATCAATAAAACAAAAAGGAATAAAGACAAAAGTATTTATTTTTATGATTTTTTTTGCATATTCATAGTAGTAAGCATAAGGCGCTTAGCGCATACAGGAGGAGAATGCCATGGTGTATATACAATGGCTGCTTATCGCTGTCGGATTCTTATTTTTCTGTCTTTTTATAAACGCATTTTTCGCCTTATGGAAAGCGCGGGCGTACCCGCCGAAAGCATTGCTGAAAGAACGGACTTTGCGCTATATTGGAATAGCGTTCATTTGCTTGCTCACCGCTTGGCTTCTCAGCTATGTCTAATACGCGTTAAAAACAAATGGAGCATAACACGAGTGTTGATGATCCATTATTTTACTAAAAGCACAGAATCATTTGACTGAACACAAGCTTTTCTGCCTCTTCCCTCGAACAAGAACGCCGGCGGCAAATGTCATTTGCCCGCAAAGCGTTCATTGTTCGAGGAAGGCATGCGTACAGCATGCCCAGTCGCAAGCGGTTCGCTTGC
>NZ_ATCO01000213.1:0-14982 GCF_000422025.1 Geobacillus sp. WSUCF1
AGTTGCAATAAAGATTTTCCGATTGTTCGATTCTGTTTTCCTTCATAACAAGTCATTTTGATAGAATGCAGCGGGCGCTCTACTGGATGTAAAACAAAGTTTCAACTTATATATATCCTTTCATGCGGAAAAATCCACCGAAAAACGAGCACAGCATTCGAGCCGGCAGCATTTTATCAGAACGACAAGACCACTCTAAGGGAACACGATTGGGAGGCGGCCATCTTTTTTCGCTCGATCCCCCGGCTTTTTCGAGGCGCGGAGCGGTCCAAGACGTTTTTCTTTCCCATCCATCCGCGCCCCTTCTTTCACGCATTGCCGTTTTCATCCGTCGGCTGCCGAGCCCCGATTTCCGCCGGGGTGCGCAAATCGTAGCCCTCGTCATTTTTGCTCGTATGAATGATGTCTTCGTTCGCTCCGATTTTGCTCGCCCGTTTCAGCTCCTCATCCGGCACGAACCAATCCATGGCCAAGACCTCCTTTCACGCTCCTCGCCGCGTTGTCCACATGAAGCGCTCGAGGAGTCGTTTTTTCTTTATCATCCCCCCAAGCCGTTTGATCATCCGCCAAAAAAAGAGAATTGACAGCCTAGCGATTGTTCGGTACGATTTTGTTAACGGACAAAAAAAGGGGGTTTACATATGGAACGACGGAGTTCCCTTCGACCGATTGACATGACGCTCGCCGCCATGTTCGTCGCCTTGATGGCGATCGGGGCGAACATTACGTCGTGGGCGCCGTTTCTTGTCGTCGGCGGTGTTCCCATTACGCTGCAGACGTTTTTCTGCGTCTTGGCCGGAGCGGTGCTCGGGCGGCGGCTCGGTGCGGTGGCGATGATTGTGTATATGCTCGTCGGCCTCGCCGGCGTGCCGGTGTTTGCTAAATTCAACGGCGGACTGTCGATGATTTTCCAACCGACATTTGGCTTCATTCTTTCCTTTATCGTTGCCGCTTATGCGACCGGATGGGTCATCAACCGCGGCCCGCAGCCGGCATCAAAAGCCCGTTTCGTCACCGCCGCCTTGGTCGGCATGGTCGTCAACTATGTCATCGGCACGAACTGGATGTACATGGCGTACAAACTATGGGCGGAAGCGCCGGAAGGGCTTTCGTACGGCATGGTGTGGGGCTGGATGCTCGCCCCGCTGCCGAAAGACATTTTGTTGTCGATCGTCGCCGGCTTGATCGCCCCGAGGATTTGCCGGGCGATCGGACGCTCGTCGGCCGCGGACCGTTCGGCGGCATAAACGAAGCGCGCCTGTTTGACAACAGGCGCGCTTTTTGTTTGGAAACCCTCGATCATGGATTAGAAGAATAAACGAAGGATCTGGTACACAAACCCCGCAATCAACGCTGACACCGGCAAGGTGATGATCCATGTCAGCACAATGCGGCGGGCGACGCCCCATTTGACGCCTTTCACCCGTTGGGCGGCGCCGACCCCCATGATGGCCGAGGAAATGACGTGCGTCGTACTGACTGGCAAATGCAACAACGTGGCGGAAAAAATGACGAGCGCCGAGGATAAGTCCGCTGCCGCCCCATTGACAGGGCGGATTTTCATAATTTTTCCACCGACCGTTTTGATGATCTTCCATCCGCCGACAGCCGTCCCCAATCCCATGGCTAAGGCGGCAGAAATGCGCACCCATTCCGGCACGACATCTGAGTGGTGCATTTCGGCAGCGATCAGCGCCATCGTAATGATGCCCATCGTTTTTTGGGCGTCATTCGTTCCATGCGTATACGCCTGCAATGCAGCCGTTACAACTTGAAATAGACGAAACCCTTTGGTTGTTCTTGTTAAATTGGCGTCTTTAAATAAGAAACGAAACAAACTCATAATGACAAACCCAACACCCATCGCCAAAAATGGAGAAATAATCAATGATTCCAAAATTTTAAGAAAACCTTGGTAGTGGATTACATCCCAGCCAGCGGCGGAAATGGCTGCCCCAGCGACCGAACCGATGAGTGCATGCGACGAGCTGCTCGGAATGCCATAATACCACGTAATTAAGTTCCAGGCAATGGCAGCAACCAGCGCTGCCAAAATGACGAGAGAACCGTTCTCAAGGGTGAATGGATCGACAATGTCTTTCGTAATCGTTTTTGCGACGCCGGTAAAGGTGAGCGCGCCGATAAAGTTCATCGTCGCAGCCAAAATAATGGCTTGACGCGGCGTGAGCGCCCTTGTCGACACCGATGTGGCAATGGCGTTGGCCGTATCGTGAAAGCCGTTGATAAAGTCAAACGCCAACGCGAAAACCACAATGAATATCGTCAAGACTAAAATCATATCCATAAAAACAACGTCCCCTTTTACGCGTTGCGCATAATGATCGTCTCGAGCGTATTCGCGACATCTTCACAGCTGTCAGCAATCTCTTCCAACATTTCGTAAAGCTCTTTGTATTGGATGAGCTTAATCGGGTCTTTTTGCGTCACAAACAAGTTTTTGATCGAAGCGCGCAAAATTTCGTCGCATTTCGTTTCGTAATCCTTGATTTTAATGGCGTGCTGGCGCATGTCAAGCAACTTTTTGTGCGACAGCAGTTCGAGCGCATGAACGATTTCGATCGTGCTTTGGTAAATATAGTCGAAGAACTTCACCATATGTTCGTCAATGTCCGTGAATGAGAACATTTCAAACCGGGCGGAGCATTGTTCAAACCCATCAAGCACATCATCCATTTTCATCGCCAGCTGATGGATGTCCTCCCGTTCAATCGGCGTAATGAACGTTTTGTTCAATTGGACGACAAGCTCATGGATGAACGAATCGCCTTTCCGTTCATACTCTTTCATGACGCGGGCGAATTCTTTCAAGTCGCTCACGCCTCGGATTTTATACTCAACAAAGTATTGGGCTGCTTCCTTGACATTTTCCGAAATCGTAAACAACATGTCGAAGAAAACGTCCTTTTTTGGGGAAAAGATCATTGAGGCCACCCTCCATCTCAGAAATCGAAAATCACCGCTACTTATTGTAGCAATTTACACAGCATTTACAATAAGACAATCAAAAATTTTACACGAAATTTACATTACCTTTACATTTTGTTCGCTTTTCCTGCCCATGTATTATGTAGCGTGCCAAACAAAAGCCGAAGCTATGCACATTTGCTTCGGCTTTCCCATTCGACATCGCGCGGCCGCCGGCTCAGCCCGTCCTGCTTGAATTAGGCGATCGCAGCGCCGCTTGCGTCTTGCTTATTCAAACCGTTCAACAAACGCGGTGAGCGTCCGCACCATGACACCCGTCGCCCCAGCCGGGCCGAGGTCGCCATCTTTCTTTGCAGTCGCCGTGCCGGCAATGTCCAAATGCACCCACGGGATGTCTTCGGCAAACTCGCCAATAAACGCCCCGCCCATAATGGCGTGCCCTTCGCGCCCCGGAGAGTTGTTCAAATCGGCGATTTTGCTGCTTCGCACCCGCTCGCGGTCGTGTTCGGTGATCGGCAGCCGCCAAATGAACTCCCCGGTTTCCATCGATGCTTCCAGCAGCTGCTCAAACAGCGCCTCGTTGTTCGTCATCGCCCCTGTTTTGTCCGTGCCAAGGGCGACGATCACTCCGCCTGTCAGCGTGGCGACATCGATGATATAGCTGGCGCCGTGCTGTTTCGCATAAGTCACCGCATCGGCCAAAATGAGCCGTCCTTCAGCGTCCGTGTTGCGGACTTCGATCGTTTTTCCGGACAGCGATGTGATGACATCATCCGGTTTGAACGCCTCGCCGCTGATCATATTGTCAGTCGCCGGGATGACGGCGAGCACGTTTTGTTCCGGCCGCAGTTCGCCGATCGCTTCCATCGCCCCGAGCACCGCCGCCGCGCCGGCCATATCCGTTTTCATATCAACCATGCTGTCGCGCGGCTTCAGGCAGTAGCCGCCTGTGTCGAACGTCACCCCTTTGCCGACGAGGGCGATCACGTCTTCCCATTTTTCTTTCCCTTGATATTTCAACACGATCAATTTCGGCGGCTGCTTCGACCCTTGGTTGACCGCGAGCAGCGCTCCCATGCCGAGCCGCTCCATGTCTTCTTTCTCCAAAATTTCATAGTCAAAATCGTATCGGTCAGCGAGCTTTACGGCATAATCCGCCAAATCGGACGCCGTCAGCAAATTCCCCGGCGTGTTGACGAGCGTGCGCGCCGAGTTCGTCGCCTTCCCGTATACCGAACCGACGAACAAGCTCGCCTCGATGTCCGCTGCGTCCGCCCCCGTATAAACGGTGAGCGATTTCATCTCATAGTCCCGCTCTCGCCTGTTTTGCTTGTATCCCGGGAACTCATACGTCGCCAAATAATACGCTTCGGCAAGCGCATGCGCGGCTTCGTTTTCGTCGACGTCCCCGGCCGTAAACGTGTCAAGCGCGACCGCCGCTTTCGTCCGCTTCGCCTGCTTCAACGCGCGAAACAGCTTGCCGAACACCTCGCGCAGCCGCGCAAACGTCAGCTCCTCTTTTTTGCCGAGACCGACGAAATACAACCGCTTCGCCCCCATCGGCAAAAATGGATGAACGGTGGCGATGCGCCCCCGTTTCGCGGAAATGTCGCCTTCCTTCCACAGTCCGGACAGCTGTCCGCCAAGGCGGGCGTCATACTCGCCGGCAAGGCCGGCAAACGGCTGCCCCCCTTCAAACAAGCCGATGACCAACGCTTCCTCGTTCGTTTCGACAGACGGCAATGGCTTTACCGTAAACATCGTCTCATCCTTTCTATGATTATGCCTTCCCGTCTTCATTATAGCGAAACAAGCCAATTATTTCGATCATCTAATGGATGAATTCGCCATATTTAAAAACAAGGGGGGCGAAAGAGGGAAAAAGGCGGGATGGGGCGAATGGATAACCATACTCCGATGCAGAAAGGACCGATGCCGTTGAAAATCGTTTCCTTATGTCCAAGCAACACCGAACTGATCGCCTATCTCGGCCGCCTTGACGATGTCGCCGCCGTCGACGATTCGTCCGACTGGCCGCCCGAGGTGAAGCAGCTGCCAAACGTCGGGCCGGATTTGCACATTGATATGGACCGCGTCGAGGCGCTCAAGCCTGACCTGGTCGTCGCCTCTTTAAGCGTGCCCGGCATGGAGCGCAACGTCGAGGAACTCAAACGGCGCGGGCTCCCGCATCTCGTGCTGGCGCCGAATTCGCTTGAGGACATCGCCAACGATCTCCTTCAGCTCGGCGAGGCGCTTGGCGAAACGAAAAAAGCGGCCGACCTCGTCCGCCGCTACCGCGCATTTCTCAGCGAATACCGCGAGCGGGCCGCAACGGTGGCGGAGCCGGCTCGCCTCTATTGGGAATGGTGGCCGCGGCCGATTTTCACGCCGGGCGGGGCAAACTGGCTGAGCGAACTAAGCGAACTCGCCGGCGGGCGCAACATTTTCTCCGACATCCCGCAAGCGAGCGTTCAAACGGAATGGGAAGACGTTCTCGCCCGCAACCCGTCGCACATCTTGCTCGTTTGGGTCGGCGTGCAGATAAAAAAAAATGAGCCCGAAAGCCGTCACGGCGCGCCCGAATGCCCAACAGGCCGAGGCGGTCCGCACCGGGAACATCCACATTTTAGAAGAATCGCTCTATTGCCGGCCGTCGCCGCGCCTTTTAGTCGGATTAAAAAAATTGGCGCCGCTTTTGCATCCGGCGCTGTTTCCTCCCGCTGACGACAGCGATCCGCTTCTTGGCCGCTGACGGGCGGGAGCCCTTTTTCAGCTTTTCGATTCCAAATATTGCTGCCGGAACACTTGCATCGTTTCATCCTCGTTCAACCGCGTCAATTCTTCCTCCGACAGCGTGCCGTCCCCTTTTTGGATAATGTAAACTTGCACTTTCCTTTTTCCCCAATATTTATAGACATCTTCCACGGTTTCGTAATATAAATCAAGACGATGGCCTTTGATCGCCCCGCCTTTGTCGGCGACGACGCCGAATCCGTATCCAGGGATGAACAAAATCGTGCCGATCGGAAAGATCGATAAATCGGCAGCAATCGTCGAATACAGGTCGCGCTTGACGCGGACGCCGGAGTAGGTGATGCCATACTCAGGGTGATCGGGCGTTTTCCCGGTCGATTCAATGCCGGCTGTATAGCCGGTGGCGATCACTTCAACAGATGGATATTTTGACCAGTCAAAATGATCCTCAAGCCGCAAAACGGAGCGGCCCCCGTTTTTCGCGAGCTCTTTCATTCCCCAAATGGGCTGATGATCCATCGATAAAGCGCTCGGAAAGGGATGGAGAACCGTCTTCGCGTCAACCCCGGAAACGGACTCGAATGTCGCCAAGAGCGCCGCCAAAAACAGCAGCGTCATCGCGGTTCGGCGCACGAACTGCCTAAATCCATTCAATGCTCTCAACTCCTCTCACACCTCTATTTATCTCCATCCAAAATCGAAATATTCATTGCGAAGACGGCAAAAAACGAACAAGCCGCCAGCTTCACCACGTCGATGAACGGCTTTGGCGCAAGCATCCTCGGCAACGGCTATTGCCCGACACATCCGCTCCGCACAAACGCCATCATCAGCCTGTCCGCCAAAAAGAGTCCTCACCGCAACATATACTGGACAAGCGATATCGTTTCCGGAGCAAGGATGCCGAAGTCATTGCTCAATTTTCCCTGCAAAAGGGCATGTTCTGAAAAAATCAAGCGCCGCTTCCGACGAAAAGCCAAAAAAAAAAACGCCTCTGCAGGGCAGAGACGCTTTAAAACATTTGATACCCTTTCGCCCGCAGCGTGCGGATCGCCCATCCGGCGCAAAGAGCGCCGGCAAATCCGCTTGACAAAATCAACAGATCCGCCGCCGCCAGCGAAGTGATTTTCCGGCCGAGCGCGGCGAACGCCTCGGACGGTGCGGTGAAATAGCGCGTCAACGGCACATCATCAATAATGAAAACCGCAATCAACGGAAAGCAGACCGCTGTAATCCATGTCATGCGCAGCAACATATTCACCAAAAACCCAATGCCAAAAAACAACACAAAAAATAAAACCATCGAAATCAAAACAACCGGCAAACTCATTTGCATCCGCCCTTCACCTCCCGTACACCCGTTTTCAGTGTACTGGATCGGGCGGATGACCGTCAATGTTCGTTCTCTTCTTTATGATCGCCTGATTGTTTCCAAACGATGTTTCATATCCTCAGACGAACGTCAATGGTCGTCATCCTCTTCGCCATCGCTTCCGGTTCCTTGGCAACTGTAGCACGTTTCCGATCCGCCCAAAAGCAGCTGAACGTATCCATGCCCCTCGCAGTACGGGCAGTCGTTCATTGTCAATGTTTTTGTCATCGATGTTCCCCTCCGTTTCTTTTCTTGTTAATATATCAAAATTTTCTGTAAAAACAAACAGCGATTCTCCCCCCATTTTCGTTCGTGTAAGCGGATACATCTTTCGATCGCTTTTATTTTCTTGACTATTCTTTCAATTTTGATGATTCAAAGTAAAGGCGGTATTTCGTGTAGCCGAACGGATCGCCGGGATTGAGTCCGTCATGCAGAGAAAGGGAATCAAGCGGCTCGAGCGCCAACAAATAGCGAAGCAAGCCTGATGTGTTCGGATCATTCTGAAGCGCCGTTTTGCTTAAAAACGCGGCGGCATACAGCTCATCCGTCTGCACGACGATGTCGCGCGAGAGCGGGCGCAACAGAAAAATCGCCATATTGTCGCTGATCTCCCCAGCGATGACGCCGGTGCGCAAGCCAAGAAGCGCGACCGGTTCGGCGTCGATCCCCGTTTCTTCCTTCACTTCCCGAACCGCCGCCTCATCGAGCATTTCCCCCGGCTGGACGAACCCGGCCGGCAGCGACCATTTGCCTTTTAGCCCGCTGTATTTTTTCTTGACAACGAGCCATTCCCCATTCTCGTTTATGACCAGTCCGGCCGCCGCAATCCAAACGTTTCCTCGTTTGTTGTCCATCGTCCTCATCCTTTTCTCCCGATCGTTATGCACCGTTTGTATTTCGACAATCGAGCGGCGGATCCCTGTTTCGTTGCCATACAAAAAGCTCCCGCCATCACGGGAGCTTTTTGGATCGATTAGAAAAATTTAAATTTGCCTTTTTTCATCACAAGCGACGAACCGCCGATCAAATACAAGGCGCGGTTGTCAATCACTTTTTTCATGAAGCTCGCTTTGGCGCCCCACAGCTTTTTGCCGAACACGACGCCGATGGCATCATCATGGCCGAGCGAGCAAACCGTCCCTTTAATATCCGGCTTAAACGGCTCCAGCTCCCCTTGTCCACGGATGAGCACCGCCAAGTTTTTCGCGCACAGCTGGCCTTCTTGCATGGCGATTTGCGCCGTCGGCGGATACGGGCGGTTCGTTTCTTCATCAATCACGAGTGAACAGTCGCCGACGACGAAAATGTCTTCATGCCCCGGGACACGCAAGTACGGGTCCACTTTAATGCGCGCCCGCGCCGCTTCAAATCCAGATTCCTCGATGACGCGGCTGCCGCGCACGCCGGCCGCCCAAATGACTGTGCCGGCTTTAATTTCCTCGACATCATCACCTTTGGCGACAATGATGCCATCCGGCGTGCATTCCTTAATCGCCGTGCCGATTCGAAACTCGACTCCTTTGCGCTCAAGCTGGCTGACCGCGTACTCGACGAGCTCCGGATCGAAGCCCGGCAGCGCCGTGGGCGCCGCCTCCACGCAAATAATGCGCACTTTGTGCGGGTCGATGTCATACTCGCGGCACAGCTCCGGCATCCGGTTGGCGAGCTCGCCTAAAAATTCAATGCCGGTAAATCCCGCCCCGCCGACGACGATCGTCAATCGCTCCTCTTTCTTTTCCTCTTCTGCGTTGTACGTCGCAAACTGGTACTCGATATGTTCGCGGATTTGCCGCGCGGCGTCGACATTGGCGATCGAAAATGCGTATTCCTTCAACCCTTTGATGCCGAACGTTTCTGATTCAAACCCAAGGGCAATGACGAGATAATCGTACGTCAGCTCGCCGTTTTCAAGCAGCACTTTCTTTTCATTTGGAATGATTTTCGTCACCGTATCTTGGATGAATTTCACTTTGTTCCGGTCGATGACATCGCGGATCGGATAGCGGACACGGTCATGATGCAGCGTCCCGGCCGACGCCTCATGAAGCCATGTCGTCTCATAATGGTAATCGTGCTTGTTGACGAGCGTAATGTTCGCTTCGTTCACGCCGATGAGCTTTTGCAGGCGAACGGTCGTCATCAACCCGCCATAGCCAGCGCCTAAAATGACAACGTTTGGCTTTCTCACCTGAATCACTTCCACCCTTTTTAATTTTTTTCCACACGTTTCTTATAGCTTTTGCTGCGGCCCCCGTTTTTATTGAGCAAAATTTGTGAAATACTTCACGTTCCTTGCCAAAAAAATGTCGGGAGACTGTCACAAAACGTTAACAATTTCTCCACTCATCATATTAGTCGTTTTTCTTTCCCATTTCAAGACTTTTTTCGCCGTTTTGTCCTAAAAAATTTCTTTCGTTTGGACAGCGTCGATTTATGGTAAGATAGAGTTGTGCAGCCATCCATTTCATGCAGGGAGGGATGTTGATGAAAGAAGATCGCACGATGTATGACGTCACGATCATCGGCGGCGGGCCGACTGGGATGTTTGCCGCGTTTTACGGCGGCTTGCGGCAAATGAAAGTCAAAATTATCGAAAGCCTTCCGCAGCTTGGAGGGCAGCTGGCCGCGTTATATCCGGAAAAATACATATATGATGTCGCCGGATTTCCGAAAGTGCGCGCCCAAGAGCTTGTCAACCAGCTGAAAGAGCAGATGAACCTATTTTCGCCGACCGTCTGCCTAAACGAGTCGGTCGACACGCTCGAAAAGCAGGAGGACGGAACGTTTAAACTCGTCACCAATCAACAAATCCATTATTCGAAAACGGTCATCATCACCGCCGGAAACGGCGCCTTTCAGCCGCGTCGGCTCGAAATCGAAAGCGCTTCCCGCTATGAAGGAAAAAACTTGCATTACTTCATCAACGACTTGGGGCAGTTTTCCGGAAAGCGCGTGCTCGTCTGCGGCGGCGGCGACTCGGCTGTTGACTGGTCGCTCATGCTCGAACCGATCGCCCAAAGTGTCACGATTGTGCACCGCCGCGACAAGTTCCGCGCCCATGAACATAGCGTCGAGCAGCTCAAGAAGTCCAGCGTGCAAGTGAAAACGCCGTTTGTGCCCGTTGAACTCGTCGGCGATGAACACGCCATCCGCCAAGTCATCCTCGAGCATGTGAAAGAAGGAACGAAAGAAACGATCGATGTCGACGCCGTCATTGTCAACTACGGCTTTATTTCTTCGCTTGGCCCCATCAAAAACTGGGGGCTTGACATCGAAAAAAATGCGATCAAAGTCAACTCGCGGATGGAAACGAACATCCCCGGCGTGTATGCGGCGGGCGACATTTGCACGTACGACGGGAAAATCAAGCTGATCGCCTGCGGCTTTGGCGAAGCGCCGATCGCCATCAGCAGCGCCAAAACGTACATCGACCCGACGGCGCGGATGCAGCCGGCGCACTCGACATCGCTGTTTTAATGGCGCTCCGTCGGGAAAACAAGCGGAAGCGAAGGGGCGCTCGGCATTTCGCCTTAACGCCGCATCCCGACTGATTGGAGCCATTCATATAGCCCGCCCCGTCCACACCCGTTTTTCAAGCAAAAGGCGCCCCTCTTTGTTGGGGGCGCCATGCTCATGCCTCATCCCTCTCGCTCCAGCGAAACCGACTCGCCATCAGTATTCCCAGCCTTGTTTTTCGTCCATTCCTCCCGCTCTCTCTCAAGCAGCTTCACCTGCCGGCGCAGGCTGAACAAACGCACCCATCCGAGCATGCCGACGACAAGGCCGCCAAGGACGGCCGAACCTAAAATGACGATAATGAGCGGCAAGCGGGTTTCGCCGACTAAATAATGGATCGTCACCTGCTCGACATTCGCCACCGCCAGCAGCGCCACAATGAGCGCCAAGACAAGCGCCAAGATGACATTGATTTGTCCTTTCATCGTTTCTCCTCCTTTGGCGCTCCCGAAAAGGCCGATGTTGGAGCGCGGCCGTTTTCCCCAATTTCGTGAGGGAAAGACCACCCTTCCAACATTTCGCCAGTCGGTACACGCCCGCGTTTTCAACCGGCCGTGCGGCGAAAACCGGCCTTCTCAAGAGCCCGACGTCACGGCAAGGCAGGCCGTTTTCCTCTGCCAGGCAGATGGACGTCATCCCGCCTGCTTAGCATTGCTCCGGCGTGCCGGCATTGGTCGCTGTGCGGAACGAGGAGCCGCAGCCGCATGTCGCAATGGCGTTCGGATTGTTGATCGTAAACCCGCCGCCAAGCAGCGACTGTTTATAGTCGATGACCGTTCCGCGCAAAATCGGCGCGCTGTCGCGGTCCACCAAAATTTTGATGCCGTGCTGCTCAAATTCGATGTCATCCTCACGCCGCTCATGGTCAAAGCCCATGCCGTACGACAACCCGCTGCAGCCGCCGCCATGGACGCCGACGCGCAAGTACGCGCCCTTTTCTTCCTGCTCTTTCATCATATCTTTGATTTGAAACGCTGCCGCTTCTGTCAGCGTAATAACTGCCTCTGCCATCCATGATCCCTCCTTTAACGGTTGACACTGGCCAAACAGCTTGGCCGTCTTTTGACAGGTTCGCCCGCTTTCACCCGACGGCTCAGATGGGGCGAATCCCTTGAATGATTCCGATCTTACTTCATAGTATACCGTCTTTGCCTTTCGATGCTCAACCGTTCCGCCCGCCTCGGTAGTAATAAACGCCGGTGCACACAGTCTCCGCCGGACCGGTCATGTGCACGCGCCCGTCGTGCCCCCATACGATCGTTAAATCGCCGCCGGCCAAATGGACGACCGTTTCCTCCCCGCGCGCCGTTTTGCCGTTTAACACGGAAGCGACGACCGCCGCGCACGCTCCGGTCCCGCACGCCTGCGTCACGCCGGAGCCGCGCTCCCAGACGCGGAAATGAAGCTCGCGCTCGTTCACCACTTCGACAAACTCGACGTTCACCCCTTCCGGAAAGCGCGGATCTTTTTCGACGAGCGGGCCAAGCGTCGTCACCGGCGCACGGCGGATGTCGTCGACATAAAAGATCACATGCGGGTTGCCCATGGACACCGCCGTCATTTCATATTCGCCCCCAGCGATGGCAAACGGCTCGGCGACGACTCGTTCCGCTTTTGGTCCAACCATCGGAATGGCGCTGCGCTCAAGGCGCGGCTCGCCCATATCGACCGTCACGCTTGTCACTTCGCCATCTGCTACTGCAACACGGGCTTCGACAAGCCCGGAGAGCGTTTCAATCAAAAAGGTGCGGTCGCGGACGATGCCGTGCTCGTACGCGTATTTCGCCACGCAGCGCAAGCCGTTGCCGCAGTTTTTCCCTTCCGAGCCGTCGCTGTTAAAAATGCGCATTTTGAGTGGCGCTTTCTCCGATGGACAAATGAGAATCAAGCCATCGGAGCCGATGCCTGTGTGGACATCGGCGACGCTGCGGGCGATCGCCGGCAGCTCCTCCTCGGGCAATGTTTCGCGGAACAAGTCGACGTATATGTAACTATTACCCAATCCGTGCATTTTCGTAAACGAAAAAGAACGCACATGACTCCCTCCTGAACATTTTTTGCGCTTCGCATGTATAATGGCGGCATCTCCTGGGCACAATGGGAATATCCCCCGTTTTTTCATTATACATTGAAGAGGATGCCGCATCGCGGACATCCTCCTTTTTTCGTTAAAACATTGGGTTTTCCTCGAGATGCCGATAAATATTTTCCACGAGCTGCTCGGGCGTTTCGCCGCTGACAAACTCGCCGTTGACGAGCGCAAACAGCGTTTCCGCGCAGCGTGTGCAATAGCTTAAGCAACTGTATTCCATGATGTCCAAGTTCGGATCCTTTTCCAACATTTCCATTGCTTTGTACGACCCGCTGGCTAAGTTGCTGATGCAAAATTCGATGATGGGCAACATCATATGCGGTTCACCTTCCTCTTCCCATCGTAGCGGTTTTCCGGCGCGGCGTCAATGGACATGCTCGTTCGATCAAGGAAGCGGAAAAATGATTGTTCTTTTGTCACAATTTCGTTATACTTTTCTATGGCATTGTCGGCTTTAGAAACTCGACAAAAGGGGATTTTTCACGATGAGACAACTTGTATTGCTTGGCGGAGGATACGGCAATATGCGCATTTTGCAGCGCCTCCTCCCGGACGAATTGCCAAACGACATTCATATTATCCTCATCGACCGCGTTCCGTACCATTGTTTAAAAACGGAATATTACGCCTTGGCCGCGGGAACGGTCAGCGACCATCACATCCGCGTCCCGTTTCCGGAACATCCGCAGCTTGTGTACCAATTCGGCGAAGTCGTCTCGATTGATCTCGACCAGCAGCTCGTCCATTTAAAGGATGGGAGCAGCGTCCGCTACGATGATGTCGTGATCGGATTGGGCTGCGAAGACAAATACCACGGGGTGCCGGGCGCCGAGGCGCATACGTACAGCATCCAGTCGATCGATAAGGCGCGCGCCGCCTATGAAGCGCTGAACAATTTGCCGCCGAAAGCGACGGTCGGCATCGTCGGCGCGGGATTGAGCGGCGTCGAACTGGCCAGCGAACTGGCGGAGAGCCGTCCGGACTTGCACATTAAGCTGTTTGACCGCGGTGAGCGCATTTTGCCGATGTTTCCGAAACGGTTGAGCGATTATGTGGAAGGATGGTTCGTTGAACACAAGGTGGAAATCGTCCGCAACTCCAACGTCACGAAAGTCGAACCTGGCGTCTTGTACAACCACGACGAGCCGGTCAAGTGCGACGTCATCGTCTGGACGGCCGGCATTCAGCCCAACCGCGTCGTCCGCGAACTGAATGTCGAAAAGGACAAGCAAGGCCGCGTGGTGCTGACGAAGCGCCATCACATCCCCGGCTATGAAAACGCCTACGTCGTCGGCGACTGTGCGAGCCTGCCGCATTCCCCGAGCGCCCAGCTCGCTGAAGCGCAAGCCGAGCAAATCGTCCAAGTGCTGCAAAAGCGGTGGAACGGAGAAGAACCACCGAGCGAATTCCCGCCGATCAAATTAAAAGGCATTCTCGGCTCGCTCGGCAAAAAGCACGGCTTCGGCTTGCTCGCCGACCGCCCGCTCACCGGCCGGGTGCCGCGTTTGTTGAAATCAGGCATTTTGTGGATGTACAAGCATCACCATGGGTATTGATAGCACAACTGACCCTTATTCGATGAAAAAGGCGGAGTTCATTCCGCCTTTTTCCCTTCCGGCGCCGACGGTTGATACCCAAATTTTTCCATTTCTGCACAAATCGCCTTGAGCCGCGGGTTGCCTTCGGCGACGACGTTTCCTTCGATCACCACGACCGGGTACACCCAATCTTCTTCGACGATCGTCTGCGCGAGCTCCCGCTTCTCCTCGTCATCGGCCGGCGGCGCAAAAATGTCGACGTACGTCATCACAAACGGCTGATCCGGATACTTGCGGCGCAGCGCGGCCTCGAGCCACTCGTACGTTTCTTTCGACGACGGCAGCTGCACGCATGCCGGGCAAATGACGTCAGCCCCGTACACACAAATTTCAACCGGCTTGAATGTCATCGTTGTCACCCTTTGCAAAAGCAAAATTTATCATTAGATTTTTTTTGTCACCATGATTATAATAAAAACTAAGGAAAGGAGTCGATGGAAATGACGGATCAAGAAATCAAAGAACAAGTGCAAGAAGTGTTGGATAAACTGCGTCCGTTCCTGCTTCGCGACGGCGGCGACTGCGAACTCGTCGATGTCGAAGACGGCGTCGTGAAACTTCGCCTCCTCGGCGCGTGCGGCAGCTGCCCGAGCTCGACGATTACGCTCAAAGCCGGAATTGAGCGCGCCTTGTTTGAAGAAGTGCCGGGCGTCGTCGAAGTGGAACAAGTGTTTTAATATGAAAAATCCGAACAGCGGCCG
>NZ_ATCO01000214.1:0-208 GCF_000422025.1 Geobacillus sp. WSUCF1
GTGTCAAAAATCACAACAGACACAGCGTTGCACGCTTGTCGATAAGCGGAAAGGGTGGCTTTCAATACTTCTGCTTGTTCCGCTGTTGGGTAAATTTTTATTTTGGCTGTTAACGTCATGTCCATTTGTCTCACCTCTCTTTCACTAAATATATTATATAATATATTATATCATATATTATATCATTATTTTTAGTAGTGATACAAAA
>NZ_ATCO01000215.1:0-7309 GCF_000422025.1 Geobacillus sp. WSUCF1
GGTCATCGACTCGTTTTGAATCTCGAGCCCCTCTTTCGCCTCAATGGCTTGATGAAGCCCATCGCTGTAGCGGCGGCCGTGCATCAAGCGCCCGGTGAACGGGTCGACGATGATCACTTTTCCGTCTTGCACGACGTAGTCGACATCGCGCTGCATCGTCACGTGCGCCCGCAGCGCCAGCTGAATATGGTGGTTGAGCGTGACGTGTTTCAAATCGAACAAGTTGTCGATGCCAAACGCGCGCTCCGCTTTGTTGATCCCTTCTTCCGTCAGCTGGACGCTTTTCGTCTTTTCATCGTATGTGTAATCGACATCTTTGCGCAACGTGCGGACAAACGCATTCGCCTGCACATACAGCTTGGTCGACTTCTGCGCCGTGCCGGAAATGATGAGCGGCGTCCGCGCTTCATCGATCAAAATCGAGTCAACCTCGTCGATGATCGCATAATAGAGCGGCCGCTGCACAATGTGCTCTTTATAGAGCACCATGTTGTCGCGCAAATAGTCAAAGCCAAACTCGTTGTTCGTCCCGTACGTAATGTCGGCGTTGTACGCCGCCTGCTTCTCCTCGCGCGACATGCCGCTTAAGTTCAAGCCGACGGTCATGCCTAAAAACTCATACAATTTGCCCATTTCCGTCGCATCGCGCGTCGCCAAGTATTCGTTGACTGTCACGACATGCACGCCGCGCCCCGTCAAGGCATTCAAATAGACGGGCATCGTCGCCGTCAACGTTTTCCCTTCCCCGGTTTTCATCTCGGCGATGTCGCTTCATGCAAGACGACGCCGCCCATAATTTGCACTTTATATGGGTACAAGCCAAGGACGCGCTTCGCCCCTTCGCGCACAACGGCAAACGCCTCAACAAGCAAATCATCGAGCGATTCGCCTTGCTGATAGCGGGCTTTGAATTCCTCGGTTTTTTGCCGCAGCTGTTCATCGGACAGTCGGGCCATCTCCGGACCGAGCGCATCCACTTGATCCGCAATTTTCTCCAGTCTTGCCAACTGACGCTTGTTCGGGTCAAATACTTTTTTTAAGACTCCAAGCATAGGAAACGCTCCTTATTTTTCATGGACTCACTTATTCATCATATCATTATACAGGGATCAGTGACAACTGTTGTACAGGCTGGGAGAGGGGCATGTCCAAGAGAGGGGATCACGCCTTGGACGGAAGCTGCTCAATCACCGCTTCCGCATGGTGAAGGCGCCGATTCAGCGCATCAATTTCAAAACTTTTCTCCTCCACTTTTTCACGAATTTTGCGAAGCCATAGTTGCACATCATCCACAAGCTGCGTTTCGACGCGATAAAGCGTTTCTTTCACTTTCGCCAACTCCGCTTCCACACGGTCTAATCTTGTTCAAGACGGCTGATGCGCCCGTTCATTTCATCGACGCGGCCTTCAAGCGCTTCAACGCGAGCCGTCAGCGAACCCATTTGCCCGCTCATTTCTGCTAAACGGCCGTCGATCTGCACAAAACGCTCATTCATTTGAGCAAAGCATTCGTCAATCCGAGCAAACTGTTCATCAATCTGGGCAAACCGCTCATCAATTCGCGCAAACCGTTCGTCAATCTGCGCAAACCGTTGGCGAGTTTCTTCTTGAAACGCCAAAAATCCTTGTTCCATGTTATCCAACTTGGACCATATTCGACGCAGCAGTTCCTCCATCGTTCCCCCTTTTGCTTCCTTCACGCATATTATAACATCCCCTGCCAAAAAAAGCAGGGGATGCGCATAGAAGGGTGATTCAATTCGCCTCGATCAGTCCGTACTTTCCGTCTTTGCGGCGGTAAACAATGTTCGTCCGGTTCGTTTCCGCGTTCGTGAAAATGAAGAAGTTGTGCCCTAACAAATTCATCTGCAAAATCGCTTCTTCGCTGTCCATCGGCTTCAAGCTGAAGTGCTTCGTGCGCACGATTTCAAACTCCTCTTCATTCTCCGCTGCGGAAGCGCCGATCGAGACAGGGGCAGCCAGCTTCGCTTCTTTCTCACGGTCACGCAGCTTCCGATTGACTTTCGTTTTATGTTTGCGGATTTGCCGCTCCAGTTTATCGGTTACTAAATCGATCGCCGCATACATATCCTCATGGCGCTCTTCAGCGCGCAGCAACAAATGCGGCATCGGAATGGTCACCTCGATTTTCCCTTGTCCATCGTTGTAAACTTTTAAATTGACGTGCACATACACATCATCAGTGCCATCAAAGTAGCGTTCCAGTTTCCCGATTTTTTTCTCTACATACTCGCGCAACGCTGGCGTGACTTCGAGGTTTTCTCCGCGAACGTTATACATCATCGCTGACCACTCCTTATCTTAAAACTGTAGATCCCTACATTCTTCTATTACCCATCAAATCCCTGCTTCAATCAAAAATATTTTCGAAGATTTTGTGAAAAACATAGGAAAATATGGTAAGATAGGCATAGGTGTTTTTTCTTATGATGTGGAAGGTACGGAGTGTGTGAACGAATGCGAAAGATCCATATTTCCCATGCAAAAAGCGGCGACGTGCTGGCCGTCGACTTATTCGCCGCCAACGGCAGCGTTCTTTTGTCGCGCGGCGTGCGGCTGACCAGCGGCTACATCCGTTCTTTGGCGCAAAAAGGGGTTCAATACATTTATATTGACGACAAACAAACATATGACATCCGCCCGCGCCCGCTCATCAGCCCGACCGTGCGCCAACAGGCGGTGAAAAAAGTGTATGAGACAATGACGGCGCTGATCAATCAGAAAAAACTGCTTCACCGCGTCTCGTCGCTCGATTTAGGAAAAGAGTATGAAAAAGTGTTCAAAAACATTTTGGATTACTTGCTGAAACAGGAAAACTTGCTCATCAATCTGTCGGACTTGGTCATCTCCAACGGCTACTTTTTCCACCATTCGGTCAACGTGGCGACGATCGCCGGTGTCATCGGCATCGCCAAAGGCTACCGCCCCGAGCAACTGCTCGACCTTGGCGTCGGGGCGCTGCTGTTTGACATCGGCATGACCCAGCTGCCCGATGGCCTTTGGCGGAAAAAAGGCGAACTGACCAAAGAAGAAACGGAAATCATCCGTCGCCATACGTATCTCGGCTTTGAACTCTTGCGGCGCCAGCGCAACATTTCGCTTTTTTCCGCCCATTGCGCCCTGCAGCACCACGAGCGGTGCGACGGCAGCGGCTACCCGCGCGCGTTGTCGGGAAACGAGATTCACGAATACGCCCGCATCGTCGCCATCGCCGACGTCTTTGACGCCTTGACATCGGCGCGCTACCACCGAAGACAATACTCGCCGCACGAGGCAGCCGAATACCTATCCGCCGCCGGCGGCGTTCTCGACTTTGAACTCATTAAACTGTTTCTTTCCTACATCGCCATCTACCCGGTCGCCACGACGGTGCTGCTCAACACCGGGCACGTCGGCGTCGTCTCGCAAGTGTTTCCCGGCTTCCCGCTCCGCCCGATCGTCCGTGTCATCAAAAACCCTGCGGGCGAGGAGCTGAAAAGCCCTTATGAGATTGACTTGCGAAAAGAAATGAACATCACCATTGTCAAGGCCATTTGACCCCCTTGCCGCCCACAGCAAAAACAGGCGAACGAACGCTTTGTCTCATTCGCCCTGCCGCACAAAAGCGGGTGCCCTCGACCCATCAAGAGGACACCCGCTTTCGCTTGAATGGCTGCCAAAGCGCCGCCGTTCGTTCTTCACTGCACGACATACCGCCGCAACCGGCCGGAAACCGCCGCCTTCCAAGCTTGAAACGCCGGTGACAACCGTCCGCAAACAATCCGCTCCTTTGCCGCTGCATCAGAAAACTGCCCGTCAAGTGCCGCGGCCGCGTCGAGCACATCGACAAACCGTTCAAGATGACGGACGAAATCGTTCTCCTCAGCGAACAGCTGCTCTAGATACACGTTCGTCTCGCCGATTTTCCCAAGCGCCAGCAACACATCCGAAAGCAGCACGTCCGCATGCATCCGCCGCGGGTCAGAAAAGCTCGCCGCCACATAGTCGAGCCCTTCTTCGACTGTCTCGAGCAACGCTGCGTATTGGCGGATGATGTCCAGCGCGTCACTCGTCAATTTTGCCATATCCATTCCACCTATCGCCGTTTATCGTAAAACATTCCATCGAACGAAAGCGGCTGCTCGTACGGATGAACATAGCGGGCATTCGCCTGCCGCTTCGCCCCCGCCATGCGCAAATCGTTTCGAATCTCATCACCCACGCGGTGAAGCCGCCTCTCAATTTCTTCATTCCAAGCGATGATCTCGCGGGCAAGCCGCTGCTCTTCCTCGCTGTACGGCGGACGCAGCTCCCGAAGCAGCTCCTCGCGCTCCTGAAGCAATCGATCAACCGTCCGAAGCCGCTCTTCCCGTTCCTCGGACGGCCACGGCAACGCCGTCGCCTCCAGCAGCTCCTTCGTCACCCGCCACACATCATGCACCACGCCCATTACGCCTGCCCGCCTTCCGCGTATTGGCGCTGCCGATGGAGCTGAATCACTTGTTTCCACGTATCGCGAAACTCGACGACATACCCTTCCACCTCGTCCAAAATCGCCGCATCGCTTTTCACATTCGCCTCGATCAGACGGCGGTAGATGTAGTCATACATCGTCATCATCGACTTCGCAACCTCATACTCCATCTTCAATGTCTTCATCAGTTCCAAAATGATGTTTTGCGCCTTAATCAAGTTCTCATTGCGCGCCGCAATGTCCCCTTTCTCGATCGCCTGGCGCGCAAGCTTGATAAACTTCAAGCACCCGTTATACAGCATCAACGTCAGCTCGCCAGGCGACGCCGTTTGCACCGCGTTCGCTTGGTAGTGTTGATACGGATTGTTTGTCGCCATCTTCCGTCACTCCTCTTCTATGATGTTCACCCCATCGCAAAGCCATCATCTGATTCAGCACAACGGGCCGCGCCGCTCCTCACCGCCTACAGCGCCGAACGCCCTTCATTCGTTGCCATCCGTGAGCGGGGTTGCCTCTTCACCCACTGTCACCACGATGGCGCCTTAGCCTTCACCCGCCTATCCCTGCATACCGCCGCCAAAGGCGTTCATCAAGTACATGCTTTGCTGGTTGGCGCGCTGAATCGCCTCTTCCATCGCTGTGAATTGGCGGTAGTAGCGGTCTTCAATCTGTTTCAGCCGATCTTGAAACCGGTCAATTTGGTCATTGATCTGGATTAAATCGCGCCCGATCGCAAACTGCTGGTTCGTCCAAATCGTCTTCCCCGCTTTTTGCTCAATTTTCCCGATCGTCGCTTTAATCGTATCGCGCAGGCGGCGGGCGATGCCTTTCTCCGCATCGGTCGCGCCGTCTTGGTTAAACAACTGATAGACGGCATCCGGATTTTCCTTGATTTTCTCCCGCAACTTCGTTTCGTCAATGATCAATTTCCCGCCGTCTAGATAATTCGACGACGTCGTAATCCCGATTTGCGCGAGCTGCGAGAACCCGCTTGGGATGTTCGCCCCTTCCACTTTCGTGTACACATTCATCCGCATTTTACTGAGGGCGCTGGACAAAATCGAATCACCGCGAAGCATCCCGCTCCGCGCTTTTTCTTCCCACAGCTCAATTTGCTTTTCCGTCATCGCTTCCTTTTGCTCGTCGGTAAGCGGCGGATAGTCGCGGTAGCGCTCTTCTTTCAGCTCGGCGTTGATTTTGGCGATCGTTTCGTTGTATTTGTCAACAAACCCTTTAATGGCGTTAAACATCGCGTCCGCGTCCGTCGCCACCGACACCGTCGCCGTGCCCGTCCCTTTCACCGTATACGTCACACCGTTGATCGTAAATGTATTCGACGAGCGGGTCGTTCGCAAGCCGTTGATGGTGATGTCGGCGTCTTTCCCTGCCGTTTTCCCCGTGAGCTCTTGCCCCGCTACGGTATTCGTAAACCCAAGCTTTTGCGCAAAAAAGTCAGCCGTCGCCTGATCAGCGAGCACCAAGCTCGCTTGAGCCCCCGTGTCTTTTTTCATGATCGAAACCCGCCCAGTTTGCTCGTCGTAAAACGCGCTGACGCCAAGGTCTAGGTTGCTGTTGAGTTGGGCGATCAACCCGTCTAACGTCGTTCCTTGTTTCACCGTGATCGACGCCTGCTTCGTCGTCCCATCTCCGTTTGTCACGTTGATCGTCAGCGTCACATCAGCGGCAACGGAAAAACTCGCCTTGTCCACTCTCACCGCGGCATCCGACAGCCAGACGGCCGATGCGGCCACTTGGTTTACTTGCATCGTCGTCGCCACGTTCGCCGCACTCGAGCCCGCCGTCGCTGTGACGACCGATTCGTTCGAACTCGAGACGGTTTTTTTGAGCATGCTGCTTTGGAGTGTAATGTTGGAAAACAAGTAGTCATCAAGCCCCTGCAGCAGCGTGTTCATCGACCGGTAGTCATCGCGCTGCCACTCAAGCAGCTGCTTTTTCTGCTTCAGCTTATCAAGCGGCATCCGCTCCGCTTTCATCAAATCGCTGACGATTTTGTCAATGTCCATCCCGCTTGCAAGGCCGCTGATGCGCAATGTATTCGCCATTTCGACTCACCACCGTTAAATTTTTTTATCCACCAAAAGCCCGACAAACTCCATCATCGCCGCATACATATCGAGCAGCTTTTTCGGCGGAATTTCGCGGATCACCTCATGCGTCTTTTCATCGATTACTTGCACGTAATACTCGTTCAACTCTTTGTGCAACTCAAACCGAACCGACGTATGGCTCGGCTGCACCAGCTCATTCAAGCCGTTGACCACTTTCTCCAATTTTTCTTCCGAAAGCGGCTGTGAAAGGGAAGAAGCGGAGGCCTCAGCTTCTTGAAGCCGCGCCGCCGAGATCTCAACTTTTGGATTAGCCTGTTCGTTTCGCATCGGCTCATAGGAAAGGAAAGAAGAAGACACCCGTTCAATCGTCATACGATCCGCTCCTTTGTTTTGGACGCTTTCTATCGTTTATATCGGATGAAAGGCAGGAAGTGTGAAGGGGGAAAGGAGAGAAATGCGGTGGGCAACGTGTGAGTAAAATATTTGTGGGTGACATTCAGGAATAATTCGCCGACGAAGGTTACGAACTTTTATTCGCGACGCTCGTCGGGGGTACCAAGCGAAGTGCGGTAGAAAAAAGCCAATGTCATGCAAAAAGGACTCTCTCTCTGCTATGATGGTGATGACCAACATCCATAAAACAGGAGGGAGAGAGTCCATGAAACATCTTATCACAGAATGGCTTTTATGAAAAGAACTGGAGGAACAATTAGTAAGAACTCTTCAAAAGGTGTTCGCTGCCTTGGTGGCGGCCCTTTTGGAGGAG
>NZ_ATCO01000216.1:0-3794 GCF_000422025.1 Geobacillus sp. WSUCF1
AGTCACTGTCGAACTCGGGTAAAAAATCATAAGCTGACTTAATCCTGATTTTCTTAACAATTGATCCTCTGGAACATTCCTTAATTTCCTTGCCGAAACTCCTGCCACTAATTCTTCTTTCTCTACATCTTTAGTGACTACGCTCCCGGTTGCCACAGCGCCACCCTCTTTGATCACCTTTCTAGGAAGAATAGTAGCGTTAACACCTATGCGTTCCCCTTTTTTCGCAGTCACACCTTTAAATTTTCCAAAACGCTCTTTACTTCGAGCCATATAATTATCATTTGTCGTAACGTAACTATTCACCCCAGTGCTAGTGTATAAAAAAGCCCAGCACAAATAGGGCATTTCGGTCATAGAAAATGCCCTAGGTAGCGGAAAGAACTCGATCGATCGTTTCGCCTGCCAACAGAAGACATAACGAATCCCACACGTTTTTTTCGTGTTTCGTCAGTGTGGAAACGATGCTTCTTGCGATGCAAAACGACTGCGCGAATGTTTCTTCGCGAAACGTACCCGAAATGTTCTCTTTGACTTTGACCATGCGAAGATCGCGTTCGGCTTGGTTGTTATCAAAGGGAACATGTACTTCACGTAAGAAACGCAGCGCTTCTTCCTTTCGTTTTTGAAGGCGTCGAACAAAAGCGAGTGCTTTTTTCGGAAGAGGCGTCATCGTTTCTAATCGGTGTTGTGCTCTTTCTAGGATGCGATCATACACTCGTTCCCACCGTCTCGCTTCTTCTTCGGAAAGTGCACCGTGATGGGCTTCGACTGCCTGTTTGGCGGCTAACAGAAACGTGGTCATGCGCATCGCCCACGTATGCCCTTGTTCGGTGAAGCCTTTTAGCTCACGTAAATGATGGGCATGACAAAGAGCATGTGTGGCTTTCGTGTATCTCGGATACGTACCGAATGCATCATGCATCATCGTCCCTTTGTATTGTGGAAGAACCCCGATCTCATCCGTTGCTTTCTTTCCACGAGAAGCGTGAGGAGCCAAGTATGTATATCTCGATGTACACGCGACATGCACCCATGCGAGTTTCCCATTGATGCGCAAACTCGTTTCATCGACATGCAGGATGTTGGATTCAAGTAAGGCGTCTTCGATGATGTCCATATTTGATTCCAACAATTCGCGTCCTCGTTTCACCATATTGGCAAGAGTTCCCGTACTAATCGAGTGTTGATATAACGCTTCGATTGTATCACTTAAACGCTTGTACGGGATCAATTGGATATGATGTAAATAAACAACGAGCGCCGTGAGCCGTGGACCGTATTGCACATGATTCGTGACATGGGATGGGAATTCGGCTTGTTGCACGCATCGACAATGTGGACACGATTTCACTTCACGTTCATGTTGTGTCACCTCGATCGCCACAGGAGGGACATCAAACACTTGACGGATATCGACTTTGAACGGTTTGACTTCACGCAAAGAAGCTCCACATCCTTGACACGTATGCACACGGTGGACGACACGATGATGTGGATGTTCCACTTGACGGAGCGTCTTCCCCTCATGTCCCTCTTGCCCACCAGGCTTTTTGCCAGACGGCTCGCGGGAGGAACGCTTTTTCTCAAAACGGTCAGAAGATGGGGGCAAATGGCTATTGGAGCTGTTTTTTTTCGTGCGTGCTTCCAGCTCTTGAACACGGTACTTCAGTTGTTCATTTTCTTTGCGTAGTTGTTTGTTTTCGTGACGCAAATGTTCATTTTCTTGAATGAGTTGATGAATGAGCTGTTTTTGTTGTTGAACTTTGCCGATTAAGCTCTCAACTGTAAATACAGCTTGTTGTACCATCAACATGCGATTCACCTCCTTGTCTATCAATATTCACATCATAGACAAGGAAAGAAGAAAATATTCAGCTCACTTTATGATGTGGCTGAATAGTTACGTCGTAACAACACAAGGAGCAATAAATACATAATCACCTAATTCTGAATAAGCTGTAATATAGCAGTTTGTTTCTAATTTGCAGTATTTACCTATTTTACAGTCATTTTCGATTGTCACGTCTTGACCAACAATGGTTCTTTCTCCAATCGTTACCCGCTCACGAATGGTCGCTAAATCAGCAATGATACTTCATCACCAATTTCCACATTTGCATAAATAATTGCCGAAGTCCCGATTATTACTCCTGAACCGATGACAACTGGCAGAAGTTGTTTCGTTTCCAACAATATCGATGGTTTTTACGCGCATCGATTGTTTGCTAATCACAACATTATCTTGAATAGTCAAATTATCATCAATTTTTGTCCCTTCAAAATAACTTTTAGCAGAAATATTCAATTTTGTTGGTCGGTTACACCTTACCTTTGGCTTTTACACTAATAAAACTGTATTAAATAATTGGTCAAGACCTATAATTATACTAAGAATTTTAGACAATGAGCTAATGCTACCCTCCATTCTCTCATTTCCCTAAACCCATTTAATTGAAGAGCCATATGATCTAACACCGAATAAGCCGGTCTTGGGGCTGGTCTTGGAAAATCTTTTGTTGTGCAAGGATTTACTTTAACCTCAATCCCAGCTTCCTCAAAAATCGCTTTCGCAAACTCATACCAAGAACAATGTCCCGAATTAGAAACATGATAAATGCCATACTTTTCTGTTTGAATTAGTTCTAAAATGCAATTGGCTAAATCTACTGTATACGTTGGACAACCAATTTGATCATGTACGACCATTAACTCATCTCGTTCTTGAGCCAATTTTAACATTATTTTAACGAAATTATTTCCATGCTTTCCATAGACCCAAGAAGTCCTGACAATGAAAAACTTAGAGTGTAAGTCGCGAACAAACTGTTCCCCGGCTAATTTGCTTTTACCGTATACACTAAGTGGATTTGTTGGAGCAAACTCATTATATGGCACATTCGCTGTTCCATCAAAGACATAGTCCGTACTGACATAGACAAGTTTTGCCCCTATTGCTTCCGACGCAACAACAACATTCCTTGTTCCATAAGCATTAATTAAAAATGCTTGATCTGGCTCTGATTCTGCTAAATCAACTTTTGTATACGCTGCAGCATGAATGACAACATCAGGGTTAACTTCACTAATAACCTGTTTTACTTGCTCAAAGTTTGTTATATCTAACTCGTCTCGTCCATAACCATAAACTTTATACCCTCTATCAGCGAGTAAATGGACTAAATCTGTACCAAGCTGACCTTTTGCACCTGTTACAACCACTTTCATAGCCTGTCACCATACTGTTTTTGATAGTAGTTCATATATTCACCGGATTTAATATTTTTCCACCATTCTTGGTTGTCAATATACCATTGGATCGTTTCAACAATACCCTTTTCAAAGGTATATTGTGGCTTCCAGCCAAGCTCTGTCATAATTTTCGTTGGATCAATTGCATAACGACGATCATGCCCTGGACGATCGGCTACATATTTAATTAAATCTTTTGATACACCAAGTTTTTCAACGATGAAATGTACAATTTCATTATTTGTCCGTTCATTATGTCCGCCGATATTGTATACTTCCCCAGGTCTACCTTTATGAATCACTAAATCAATCGCTGTGCAATGGTCTTTAACATGCAACCAATCACGAATATTTTGACCGTCACCGTAAATCGGAAGTTCTTTTCCTTCCAGAGCATTCGTGATCATTAACGGAATGAGTTTTTCAGGAAAGTGATATGGTCCATAGTTATTAGAACATCTCGTAATGTTCACATTTAGTCCATATGTTTCATGATACGCTCTTACAAGTAGGTCTCCACCAGCCTTACTTGCCGAATAAGG
>NZ_ATCO01000217.1:0-315 GCF_000422025.1 Geobacillus sp. WSUCF1
AACCGCCATCATCGTTGGCAAAAACAGATCGGCTTCGGACTGGTCGGCAACGAGGACGGCATCCCGTTTTACGGCGATGTGCACGACGGCAACCTGCCTGACAAAACGTGGAATCCGGAGGTGCTGTCCCGTGTCCACGAACAGCTCAAACAAGCCAAGATGGAAGACGAATGGATTTACGTGGCCGATTCCGCCGCGATGACAAAAGACACTCTGGCGCAAACCAAAGCGGCCAACGCCTTTTTGATCACCCGAGGCCCTTCGTCGCTTCGGATCGTGAAACGGGCATTAGCGGAGGCCGATTCGCCTCACATC
>NZ_ATCO01000218.1:0-578 GCF_000422025.1 Geobacillus sp. WSUCF1
GCCAACGATGATGGCGGTTATAGCCATGTGTGATCTGCAAAGCCTCTAATGAGGCCGATTCATACGCGCCGTAAACCGTCTTGTCCGTCGTATCGGCGTGAAAGGCTCGGAGGGAAAGGCCTTCTTTGCGATAAATGTGAATCAAGCAAGTGCTGATCACCTTGTGAATGTCGGCCTCATACAAGCGGTCGAGATGACGAGCCAAGGCATCGTCGTTCAACCAGGAAGGATGGAGACCGGGACGGATGAGTTTCTCTAGATCGATCTCCTGAGCCCATCGTTCCACGTGAACGAGGGCTTGCCGGCCGTCAAACAGATTGTAGATGATGGCCTGAACGGCATCGCTGACTCGAGTCTGGCACTGTGGATCAACGGGAACGAGATGGTCAATCAATTGGGGCAGGCCCAGTTTCTTGAATAGGGCACTTATTATATTCAAATAATCATTACGATAGACCTTTTTGACTTGAACGTTCATGAGAGAAAAACTCCTTCACTTTCCTTGTGTGTCAAGGATTCATTCGACATCGGAACGAAAAAATCCTCCCGATTTTCGTTGGGAGGGTGCGAAATGTGAG
>NZ_ATCO01000219.1:0-2494 GCF_000422025.1 Geobacillus sp. WSUCF1
TGCCAACGATGATGGCGGTTGTAGCCATGTGTGATTTGTAAGGCCTCTAACGAGGCCGATTCATACGCGCCGTAAACGGTCTTGTCCGTCGTATCGGCGTGGAAGGCTCGGAGGGAAAGGCCTTCTTTTCGATAAATATGAATCAAGCAAGTGCTGATGACGTTGTGAATGCCAGCCTCATACAGGCGATCGAGATGACGGGCCAACGCATCGTCGTTCAACCAGGAAGGATGGAGATCGGGACGGATGAGTTTCTCACAATCGACCTCCTGAGCCCAATGTTCCAAGTGAACAAGGGCTTGCCGGCCGTCAAACATATTGTAGAGGATGGCCTGAACGGCATCGCTGACTCGCGTTTGGCACTGCGGATCGACGGGCACGAGATGGTCAATCAATTGAGGCAGACCCAGTTTCTTGAATAGGGCACTTATTATATTCAAATAAGAATTGCGATAGACCTTTTTGACTTGAACGTTCATAAGAGAAAAACTCCTTTACGTTCCTTGTGTGTCAAGGATTCATTCGACATCGGAACGAAAAAATCCTCCCGATTTTCGTCGAGAGGGTGCGAAATGTGAGTTATAAGAAGAAGGAATTATACACTAAATTATAGTGTATATCAACCTATACAGGGAGGTGATTGGGTATTATGACAAAAAAGGAATTTTTTAAGTTGATGGTTCATGCAATTATTCTCTCTATTATTGTATATACCGTCTATGCAATTATCGGATATGGCTTTGGGGTTGATTTCTTTAAATTTTACAAACATCAAACAAGCGTTGGAACGACATCTGATTATTTTGATTTTACTCCTATTGTCATTTCGTTCATTGTTGCTTTCTTCTATAATAGAAAAGAGAATAACGACATCCATAGTAATGGGGAAAAAGTAAGTGAATGATTTGTTTTTCACTTACTTTTTCTTTTTTGAAGATATTACTTAATTTCCATGCCAATTTTACTTATTGCTTTTTTAAATAAGCCGTTGTGTGAGAACAGGTAAAGAGCTTTCATTAATGGAAATAATTTGGTATTATGCTGGAATTTTAGTCGGGTAAATTTGAGCTTTTGTTTTTTGATAAACCTCTCTGTCCCCAATTTAATATTTTTGTTGATCAAAATTATTTTTAATGTTAGAATAAATTCGAAATTGTTTTTGTAATTATTGGTTATATTTCCTTGATTTGTTCTTATGGTACTAAGTTTTTTATAATTGCAATCTACTCATATACGATTTACAACACAAACATTTTTAAGTGTGTTTTTTGATTATAAATCAAAAACAAGAAGGTGAAACAATGAATATCGGATTAGCCATTTTATTAATTATAATTATTATTCTCTTATCAATGTTTTTAATTCCTTTAAAAAAAATTAAACCTAATTTATTCAAAATGGGGCTAACTTTTATTGGTATTTTAATTATTATTGTATTTTTACTTGTAACAGGAATATATGATCCTTATGCAGATCACATACCAAGCAAAAAATAAAGGGGCTGAATGCTTTTCGGCAAGCCCCTTTATTTTTTTATATTAGTAATGCCATTTAGTTCCTTCGAAATTATCGTGCCAGTGGAATTTTGTAGGATGTCCCATAGCTGGTGAGCAATTTCTCGTACCATCACAATATTCTGTGCTGTCCCATTTATCTAAAGCGCATTGAGGTGTACGCATCCAAACCGCAAATACCCAATAGCAATCGCTTCCTTTGAAGTGGGTCCAGTCATGCACATGTCTGCCATCTGAATCTACGCCATTATAATCATTACAAGGAATATGAGGGGATTTATGGCTCTGAATAGTTATCGTCCCCGTGTTATCCATGCTATTATCGTTATGATTGTCGTTTTCATCTATAGCAGGATGCATTTCATCCAAAAAATCTTTAAGAGGAATGAGAGCCTTAAATTGATATGTTTTTTTATTGCCGACTTTTACTTTATCTGTATAAATGGTTTTCTCTCCATATAAAACATTAATTTCGTATTTACCTGGATCCAGTTGTGGTGATTCGAATAAACCATTTACATCAGGATGTAATGTTGATACTGTATTTCCATTGGAATCATTTATATTTATCGTTAGTCCTTGTGGGTTTAAGACTATTCCTTCTTTTTTATCTTTACCAATAAAATGTACTCCATCTTGTTTCATATTGTCGATTAAGTCTTTTGGTGCATCATCCAAAGAAATTCCAAATGTAACTTGTCCATTAAGAGTTAAGTCTTTTTCCTTAGCATAAGTAAATGATTTAACAGATATTGCAATAAGAGAAAAAAACAATAATACACCTACAAATAATACACCTAAATTTTTCGTTCTTCTTGACAGAATCATAGCATTCCCCCTCTAATCTTTTAGATTCTGTTTTCAAGTATATTAAACCATTATTGGTTTTTAATGTCAATTCATAATTTAATCATTTTTTGGGTCTTCACCATTTTCTGTGATTTCTACTCAATCCTAGATACATGTTAGCTGGATGAAAT
>NZ_ATCO01000220.1:0-5058 GCF_000422025.1 Geobacillus sp. WSUCF1
GCTTTCGCCACATCTAATAACGCTTGCGTGCCTAATACATTTGTTTTTACAAAAATATCAGGATCTGTAATACTGCGGTCGACATGCGATTCAGCCGCAAAGTTCACAATAACGTCAATCTCGTGCGTTTTTACAAGATAATCGACTAACTCACGGTTATTGATATCGCCTTTCACAAATGTATAGTTCGGGTGATTTTCGACATCCTTTAAGTTTTCAAGATTACCAGCATAGGTTAATAAATCATAATTGACTACTTTATAATTTGGATATTTCTCGAGCATATAACGAACAAAGTTGCTTCCAATAAAACCTGCTCCGCCTGTAACTAAAAGATTCATTATTATCTCTCCCACTCAAAGTTAATTTCCGCATCCGCCAACAATGGATGTTTCGTATCTTTGTCAGAAAGAATTGGATTCGCCGTTGGCCAGTCAATCCCTAATGCGGGATCGCTCCATAAAATACCGCGGTCATGTTCAGGTGAATAATATTCATCTACTTTATATTGTACTTCCGTATTTTCCACTAACGTACAAAAACCGTGCGCAAAACCTTTTGGAACAAGCAATTGTCGCTTATTATCCGCGCTTAAAATAAAACCTTGCCATTTGCCAAATGTCGGTGAACCTTTGCGAATATCGACAACGACATCATAGATAGCTCCTCGAGTAACGCGAACTAACTTCGTTTGCGCCTTTGGATGTAATTGATAATGAAGACCGCGTATGGTACCTGCTTGTTGTGACAACGAATGATTGTCTTGAATAAAATCAAAATCAATCCCATATTCCGCAAAAAGCTTTTTATTGTAACTTTCCATAAAAAAACCCCGGTGATCGCCGAACACTTTTGGTTCGATCAACAATACACCGGGTAATAGCGTCTCATGTACTTTCATTTTTAAACACCTCTTCTACATATAAATCGGTCGTTTTTTCTGATTAGCAATATCAATTAAATATTGACCATACTGATTTTTCTTTAGCGGCTCCGCTAGTTTTAATAGCTGTTCTCGATCAATGTATCCTTTCACATAGGCAATTTCCTCGAGGCATGCGATTTTTAAACTTTGCCGTTTTTCAATCGTCTCGATAAATTGCGAAGCCTCAAGCAAAGATTCATGCGTACCGGAATCTAACCATGAAAAACCTCTTCCTAAAATCTCCACATGCAATTCGCCAAGCTCTAAATATTTTTTATTCACATCTGTAATTTCCAGCTCACCACGAGAGGAAGGCTTAATACTTTTCGCGAATTCTATAACACGGTTGTCATAAAAATACAACCCTGTCACCGCATAATTGGATTTCGGATGTTTCGGTTTTTCTTCAATAGAAATGACTTTTCCGTTTTCATCAAACTCTACAACGCCAAAACGTTCTGGATCGTTTACGTAATACCCAAACACCGTCGCCCCCGTTTTTCGGTCCACGGCGTTTTGTAATAACTTTGTCAACCCATGGCCATAGAACAGATTGTCTCCTAAAATCAGCGCAACATTGTCATCACCGATGAACTCCTCTCCAATAATAAACGCCTGCGCAAGACCATCTGGCGAAGGCTGCACGGCGTAAGACAACGAGATTCCCAGCTGCGACCCGTCTCCTAATAGCTCCGCAAACCGAGGCGTATCATTAGGAGTGGAAATAATTAAAATATCGCGAATACCAGCTAGCATTAAAACAGATAATGGATAATAAATCATCGGTTTATCGTAAATAGGTAACAATTGCTTAGATACCGCCTTTGTTAAAGGATAAAGGCGGGTGCCACTGCCACCTGCTAAAACAATTCCTTTCATCAAATATCTCCTCCACTAATTAAATAACTGAATCACATAAAAGTTATCAATGACATGGAGAACCTTGGGCAAATATCTTTATAAATGACTTTTCACATTGCCAAAGCTAAATTACTGACAACTTAATCTTACTGTAGATGTAACTGTTCAAACACCTTGACAATGGCTTCTTCGCCTTTCCCTAAATTCTAATTCCATTATTAATAAGTGCATTCCTTACAGCTTCTAGATATCCGTAACCATTCTTTCCGTCCGGCTCAAGATACGCTCCCTCACACCATTCATTCCACGCATTAATAAACAGAAACTCAGATTTATACTCTTTTATCCCTTTTTCGATCTTTTTTGTTAGATAATCTTCAAATTTTTTAACTGAAAAATTCTTATAGTAGGTTCCCATAATACCTTTTCTTGGTGTATTATCCCAATTTACAAATGCTCCCGGAATAGTTTTGAGGTCTTTTAATGGTCTTTTCTGTAACGACAACTCTGTCATTCTATCATAATCCATTGGTAAATTGCAGATAGTTTCTCTTCCAGTAATACGACAAAATAGTTTTTTAGAATATCTGTATACTCTCCTTATATTCAATTCATACCAAGGTAGATTGCTTGTAGAGTACGCAGGTTCAAATTCTACACAAGCAGAAAATGGAAGATCTCTTTTATCTATCTTTCTACTTCTTAATGTATTAACAAAATAAATTCCATTTAATCCCCTATCAATCGCCATTCTGTTCCATAATTCCATCATCTCTTGACACTTTTTTATTGAACTTGATTTATATATTATAAATAGTGGTTTTCCATCAACTTTTATATATCTATCATCCCTAAAAAACTTATATAGATAATCAAAATGCTCGATCCACTCTGGTTCATCGCCGTATTCCTGTTCCATAAGAACCTCACCATATTTCCCATCCCAAGATCTTGTCCACGGTTCATTTGCCCATGATATGCAAAAAGGAAGCTTTATATTTTTATTTTCCAGCATCATTTCCATTGGCTTCTCTAACAGCTTTTTGCCATTTTTAAACCAATAATGATAATAACAAAAACCATAAATCCCGTATTCTCTAGCTAATTTTTCTTGCCATATCCTAACATTATCATCTGTTAAATCATAATAATTTTCGTTAAGAGGTATCCTAGGCTGATAGTGATTTTTAGCTAATGGTTTTGCTTTTTTTAGATTCGTCCATTCTGTGAACCCCTTTCCCCACCATCTATTATTTTCTTCTATTTCGTGAAATTGCGGCAAATAAAATGCTATTATTTTCATAATATAATTCCCCCCCACATATAATATTTCAATATATAATGCACTTTGAAGACTTAACCCTTGCTGTTAGCGGCAATCAGAAAATGTACAGTTTGGCAATTAAGCGTATGCATCTATTTCTGCATAATTATAACTTGATATGGAGTGGCGGTCATGATAGGCTCTTTTGCCTGTAAAACCATACAAATTGCCTCCTTTGCGTAGAATCGTGACTGCAGAGGCTCCATGTCAAGTAACGTTGCATATAAGTTAATATTCAATCAACTGCATACTCTTGTTTGCCATTTGGTACATTTTTTAATTGCCAAAAACACCCTTGCACCACGCTATACACTTCAAGCATCGAAACAAGTCTTTGAAGCGTTAATTAACGTCATCCGTAAACTAGACGATACCACCAGCAACATCCTTTGTGAAACACGTTGGTAATACCAAAGTAAAACCAAATTCCCCTCTTGACACAAGAAATCTTTCATCATCTTGGAACAGCGAATCCGAGTATTGTCGAGCACCAGCATAATCGCTTGTCTGGATAACGGCCCTCTAAGATGTTTAGAAAATCAAAAAAAAAGTCATGGCATAAGCTTCCATAACCCAGTGAAGGATTGAGTTCTCATTTTGGGGATTCACGACACCAGATAGGAAAACTTGAACACGATGACCCTAGGTAAGAACCTGTTTTTGTTTGCTGGCTTCTGACTAGGTCGCCCGCAGGATTTCACACTTTTTTATGAACTATCTACCGTTCTCACCTTTGACCAAGGTATACGTGGGCCGCAAAGTCTAAAAGAGTCTCATCTAATGCGGGTTTGCGTACGCCCTCACAAGACATGGGAATCCCGTAACGCTCACGAAAATTTAGCAACCTATATCTATAAAAGTAAATATAATCCATATGTCAATATAAATTATCTTACCCTATAAGCTTGGCATGGAGCCTCTACGCACATGAATTCTTTTGCGAAGACCGCAGCACAAAAGGAACTCACAGAAGCAACCAGCCTACCATGCACGCTACTCCACGCAAAGCCGTGTCCCCAAAATATCTTTTGTGAGAAAACTGACCTGTTTTGTTTCCGATTTAGTGTTTAATTTTTATCTTGTGTTTTACTAAAGCTTTATTTTACATTTTAAATACAATTCAGCTGGCATACGAGCTAAGATGGTTTTCCATTAGGAATGAAAACCGTCCCAGCAGGCTTTTCCGATCGAGCAGAAGAAAAACTTAAAAACGAAGTCTACTAGTGTAATAAAGAATAGTTAGTAATATCACAAATATCCAAAACAACCAAATATATGAATGGTAATAATTATAATCAAACCACCCAAAGGATAATATTGATAAATTAAAACAATAATTAACTTTAAGCCATACAACTGAATTATTTGACCACATTTTAAATATATAGCTTATAAATCCTATTAAAATCGATATGAATATAGAAACCCAAATACCTAAATATATATGAATCGTTCCAAATAGTGTGAAAACATTTGAAACCTTTAAATTATCTTTATCAATCGGGAAAAAGTATTCGGTTACAACGCTATCTACTCTATCCCAATAAGTGATATGCCGTAACAGGTTCCATAAAGGAGCAATAATTCTTTGGCTATCACCAATTGTATTCATCCCTGATTCTAAATACCCACTAAACCCTAATATACCACTAAATAAATATGCAAAAATATCTCTCAGTTTTTCTAAAATGAAATTTTTATTCATAATATTATCAAAATCTCTCATATAGATGTACGGTATACTATATACTACTATAAAAATGATTATGCCTAATGATAATGAAATAATTATCAATTTTAAAGAAGATCTTAAATTACCAAGCATTGTTCTAAAGATAATTCCTGCGATAATTGGAATAAGTATAATTCCTTTTACTTGATAAATTAAAAATGGAATAAGAGTTATTATTATTGATATGCCCATTATGATATTTACTCGTTCATAGAA
>NZ_ATCO01000221.1:0-4945 GCF_000422025.1 Geobacillus sp. WSUCF1
CGTTGGCTGACGCCAACCGAGATTCATCTCCCACTTTCACTTCGTTTCAAAGTGGGAGACTTCTTTCGGAAAGATGTTAAACAATGATCAACTCCTTCGAAAACGACGTCAATACCTCAACCCCATGATCCGTGACCGCGACGTTGTCTTCAATGCGCACGCCGCCGATGGATGGGACGTAAATGCCCGGTTCGATTGTAAACACCATGCCGGGGGCGAGCGGTTCGTTGTTGGCGCCATGAAGCGATGGGTATTCGTGGATCTCGATCCCTAAGCCGTGCCCGACGCGGTGGGTGAAATAGTCTCCGTAGCCGGCTTGTTCGATGACGTTTCGGGCGGCGCGGTCGATCTCGCCCATCGCGGTTTGCGGGCGGCAGGCGTCGATCGCCGCCTGCTGGGCGCGCCGAACGGTATCGTAAATGAGCCGCTGTTCGTCGCTTGCCGTCTGACAGACGACGGTGCGGGTAATGTCGGAGCAATACCCATCGACGATGACGCCTAAATCGAACAGCACGAAATCCCCCGGTGCGACCGCCGCCGTTCCCGGCACGCCGTGCGGATCGGCTGATTTTGCGCCCGTGAGCACGGTCGTGGGAAACGACATCCCTTCAACGCCGAGTTTTTTCAGCTCATATTCAATAACGGCGACAAGTTCGAGCTCCGTCACGCCCGGGCGGATGGCCGAGACGCCGATTTCGATCGCTTTGTCGGCAAGTTCCGCCGCCTGGCGCAACACCTTCATTTCCTGCTCATCCTTGATCAGGCGAAGCTGGCGCAGCTTTTCTTCGGCGTCGTGCCACTTGGCGTTTGGAAACAATGCCGAGAGACGCTCGAAACGGGCGAACGACAAATCGTTTTTCTCAACGGCAATCGAGACGGCCTTGATGCCGCGCGCTTCGAGATGGCGGCGGATCTCGTTCCACGGGTCAGTGCTGTCGTCGTAGCCGATCACCGTATACCCAAAGCCGCTCCGGCGGGCGCGCGGCGCTTCCATTTGCGGACAGACGAGCGCGGGCTCGCTGTCAGGGAAAACCAAAAGCGCCAGCAGCCGCTCGTGCGGGTCGCACCGAAATCCGCTCAAATAAAAGACGTTGGCGCTTGACGTGATGAAGGCGAATGAACTATGTTGTTGTTGAAGCCAAGAGGAAAATGCTTGCAGCCGTTGGTTCATCGTTCCCTTCCTTCCTTTTTTCGTGATCGTCCATTTTGAGCGTATCAAGAAACGGGCCGTTTGTAAATGGACAGGCGGGAAAAGAAGGAAATGGATGGGCGGCGGCGAATCATGTGTAGTGGAAAGGAGAGATGTGACGATGAAAATCAGCTACCATGGCCATTCGGTCGTCCGCATTGAGACGAACGGAAAAACGATTTTGATCGACCCGTTCATCACCGGCAACACGACGACCGATTTGAACGCGGCGGATGTGAAAGCGGATGTCATTTTGTTGACGCACGGGCACGGGGATCATGTCGGCGATACGGTTGAAATCGCCAAGCGGAACAACGCCCTTGTCGTGGCCACATTTGAGCTGGCGACGTATTTAAGCTGGCAAGGCGTCGAGACGTTTGGCATGAACATCGGCGGGGCGCGCGAATTTGACTTTGGCACGGTCAAGTTCACGCAGGCGTTCCACAGCTCCGGGTTTGTGACGGACGACAAGCAAATCATTTATTTAGGCATGCCGACCGGCATTTTGTTCACGGCCGAAGGCAAAACGATCTACCATGCCGGCGACACTGGGCTGTTTTCCGACATGAAGCTGATCGGCGAGCGCCATAACATCGATGTCGCCTTTTTGCCGATTGGGGACAGCTTCACGATGGGGCCGGAAGACGCGGCGGTCGCCGCCGAGTGGCTCGGGGCGAAACTCGTCGTGCCGATCCATTACAACACGTTCCCGCCGATCGCCCAAGACCCCGAGCGGTTCGTCTCGCTCCTCCCGCCGGGCGTCGGCCGCGCGTTGAAACCGGGGGAAAGCATCGAGCTGTAACAGAGACGCCCTTCCCGCTTCGGGAAGGGCGCTTTCTGATGGCCGGCGCGACCGTTGAATCCCCGCCGCTGCGCCCTGTATAATGGAGGTAACAATGCGTAAAGGGTGAAGAACCGTTGGCGACAAAACACGAGCAAATTTTGGAATACATTCACCGGCTGCCGATCGGCGAGAAAATTTCTGTCCGGCAGATCGCCAAGGAAATGGGCGTAAGCGAAGGGACGGCGTACCGGGCGATCAAGGACGCCGAGAACAAAGGGTATGTGAGCACGATTGAACGCGTCGGCACGATCCGGATTGAGAAGAAACGGAAGGAAAACATTGAGAAGCTTACGTACGCTGAGGTTGTCAACATTGTGGACGGCCAAGTGCTTGGCGGACGTGAAGGGCTGCATAAGACGCTCAACCGTTTTGTCATCGGCGCCATGCAGCTGGAGGCGATGATGCGCTATACGGGCGCAGGGGATTTGCTTATCGTCGGCAACCGGACGAAGGCGCACGAGCTGGCGCTTCAGGCGGGGGCGGCCGTGCTCATCACCGGCGGGTTTGACACGGCCGACCACGTGAAAAAGCTCGCCGATGAGCGGCAGCTGCCGATCATTTCGACGAGCTATGACACGTTTACGGTCGCGACGATGATCAACCGGGCGATTTACGACCAGCTCATCAAAAAAGAAATTGTGTTGGTCGAGGATATTCTCATTCCGCTTGACAAAACAGCGTACTTGCGCATCCATGATCCGATTGAGCGGTGGTATGCGTTGAACAAAGAGACGCGCCATAGCCGGTTCCCGGTCGTCGATGATGAGCTGAAAGTGCAAGGGGTTGTGACGGCAAAAGACGTGCTGGATGTCGACCGGCAGCTGCCGATCGAAAAGGTGATGACGAAGCAGCCGATTACGGTGAACGGAAAAACGTCAGTGGCGTTTGCTTCTCATATTATGGTATGGGAAGGAATTGAGCTTCTCCCGGTGGTGGATGACTATAACCGGCTGCAAGGGATCATCAGCCGCCAAGACGTGTTAAAAGCGCTGCAAATGGCGCAGCGTCAGCCGCAAGTCGGGGAGACGATCGATGATCTCATCACCGCCCAGTTTCGTGAGTCAGGCGACAAAGAAACGCTGTTTCGCTGCACGATTACGCCGCAGATGACGAACTATTTAGGGACGCTCTCGTACGGCGTGTTTACGACAATCGTCACCGAAGCAGCGGCGCGCATGCTTCGCGCGTACAAACGCGGCGATTTGGTGATGGAAAATATCACGATTTACTTCATCAAGCCGGTGCAAATCGACAGCACGGTCGACGTGCGGGCAAAGCTTTTAGAGCTCGGGCGCAAGTTCGGGAAAGTGGATGTCGAAGTGTATAACGAAGGCGATCTTGTCGGCAAAGCGATGATGATGTGCCAGCTGATCGACCGATAAACGGTAAAGGAAAAAAAGGATGTCCACTTCCTTATGGGAACATCCTTTTCCTTTATCGTTGACCGGCGCATACGCCAAACGGCATTACCCTTGTTTTGCCGCTTCCTTTGCCTCTTCGACCGCCTGCGGCAGATAGCAGCGGTAGGCGCGGTAGCCGGCCCAAACGCTCCCGAAGCCTAAGGCGATAAAAATGGCGCAGATGATATAGGTCACGGTTGTCTGATACAAAAACAATTGGTTGATCCCGAACAAGGCAACGAACAGTCCAAGCGCCATGCTCGATTTCGCTGAGAGAAAGCGGCGTTCCATCGGACGATGGGAGCGGACGTAGCGGATTTTATAATAGACGTAAAACGAAAAGGAAAATATAATGAAAATAACCAAGGCTGGCATGGTTGGGTCCCTCCGTTGTTCATTTCTTTTTTCATTGTACATAGAAGCAGGGAAAAATGCCAGCGGTTGAATATGACAGGTGACTAAAGGGGAAGAACGAATGAAACCGGTTCATCAACAAATTCTTGATGCGATTCGTGAATTTGACACGATCATCATCCACCGCCATGTTCGCCCGGACCCGGACGCGTACGGGTCGCAAGGCGGGTTGGCGGCGTTGCTTCGGGCGTCGTTTCCGAAAAAAAGGGTGTACGCGGTCGGAACGGACGATCCGTCGCTGTCGTTTTTGCGGAACATGGATGTCATTGATGATTCTGTGTACGCGCAGGCGCTCGTGATCGTCTGCGATACAGCTAATGAGGAGCGGATTTGCGACAGCCGCTATCGGCTCGGGCGAAAGCTCATTAAAATTGACCATCACCCGAACGACACGCCGTATGGCGACATTATGTGGGTCGATACCGCCGCCAGTTCGACAAGCGAGATGATTTATGAGTTTTATTTGGCGGGGAAAGAGGAAGGGTTGACGATGACCGTTGAGGCGGCGCGTCTCATTTACGCCGGCATTGTCGGCGATACGGGCCGCTTTTTGTTTCCGCGCACAAGTGAAAAAACGTTCCGCTACGCTGGGGAGCTCATTTCGTACGGCTTTTCGCTGACGGAATTGTACGACGGATTGTATCGGACGAGCTTGCCGCTCGCCCGCTTAAGCGGTTATGTGTTGTCGAACTTTATGATCGAGGAAGGGGTGGCGGCTGTGAAAATGCCGCGGGCGCTGCTTGAGGAATACGGCGTCACCCCGCTTGAGGCGTCGCAGCTCGTCAGTTTGCTCGGCAATATTGACGGCATTGTCGCCTGGGTGTTTTTCATTGAGGAAGAACGGGAAATCCGCGTCCGCTTCCGTTCCAAAGGGCCGGTCATCAATGTGGTCGCCAAACGCTACGGCGGCGGCGGCCATCCGCTCGCAGCCGGTGCGTCCATTGCTTCTTGGGAGGAAGCGGATCGCGTGATTGAAGACGTAAAAGCGGTCTGTCGGGCTGAGCGGTGACGGAAACGGGTGGTTTTAACATCTTTCCGAAAGAAGTCTCCCACTTCTAAACGAAGTGAAAGTGGGAGGTGAATTTCAGTAAAACCGTG
>NZ_ATCO01000222.1:0-4203 GCF_000422025.1 Geobacillus sp. WSUCF1
GCTTACCGTTCGGCGAACACGCACAAGTCGCTTGAAGCCCCCACCTCCAAGCGAAGCGTAGGTGGTGGGTAGTTCACATGTTGCTTCAGCGTATTGCGCACTTCCGGGGTTGTTGCTTCGGCAATGGCCATTGCGCACGCTTTGATCGCACTTTTCGCCCCAATGAGATAGTCGGCGGCGATCATTTGATCATTGAATACGCCGGTCGGCGTCATCGTTGCCTGCATCGTTGTCCCTCCTCCGTTCGTTACGATAATAAGTTTTGCAAGTCGCGGATGTGCTGCTCTGTTTTTTGCATGTCTTGTTGAATGAGCGATTTCAGCTGCGGGTCGCTCGCCATTTGCTGCATGGCGGCACTTTTGGCGAGGCACGTGTTTTTGAACATGAGCAGTTCGTGCAGCTCGAGCGTTTCATGTGTTCCTGTCGCTTTCATCTCTTTCACCACCTTCCGTGACATAGTATGTGCTCGGCCGTCTCACGTATAGATAGGGAATTTTGGAAAAGATGGGCGATGATGTTCGGGCAGCTGGACCGCCCAACAAGAAGTGCTGCCTGCGCGCTCAAGTTTTGTCCAGAGCGGTGCGGACCAAACCGCCTGTCGTTCGCCTACGGCAATTCACCGGTCGACTATAAGGTGCTGAGCCTCATCGGCCTGGCGTGGAGCACTTCGTATTTGCACGATGGTGGCGTGGCGGTTGGGCCGAAGGTGAGTTCGGGCTTTCGAGCACGTTCAAAAAGGCATCGCCCTTGATGCGCGCAACAGTCTGTGGGCGCTCATTGACCGGACGTAGCGCGAGCGCGTCATGGCCACGAATGCCGCGCCGATCCTGCTTTAAAGGCGGTGCATGTGACAGGAGAGGGGCATCGATATTGGATCGACCGGCAAGCCGGGTTTACGAAGGAAGAGCAAAAGGCCGTCTTAGACTATTTGTTGTCGCACACGTCGTGCTGATCGCTTTTGGGGATGTTTTCCTTGCAATGACGTTCCTCGGATTGTCCACACTAACGGACAAGGAGGGACAATCGATGAACGAAACGTGTTTCTATTGCCAATGCGAGTGCGACGACAACGTGCATTACGTCTCGTTCCATGCGAACGATGAAGAACGCGAGGAAGCGCTTTGTCCGGAATGTTACCAAGAATGGCTGCAGGGCATGAAAGGCTAAAAAAAACCGCACCGGTTCGGTTACGGTGCGGTTTTTTCTGCGAGCGGAGGGGTGGTGACGACATCGGACAAGTCGCTCTCTTCGTCATAAGAACGATACACGGCTGCTTTGGTCCGCGGAGCGTGAAGCGACAACGATAAAATGCGCTCGTTCCCGTTGTGGGCGACTTTTGTTTCCATCCTCAGCGCCGCATCCGCCAGTGTCAGCGAGTAAAAGCGGTACGTCAAACCGAGCCAAGTGCGCTCGGACCGGACGGTGTCCGGATGATGGCGGATCAGCTCCGCCAGCTCGGCAAACGAATGGTTTTCCCGCTGAAGCCATTCGCGAATGGCGGCTGCCGTCTGTTCCAGCAAATGTTTCCATGACGGTGTCATCGACATCATCCTTTTTTACATCCAGCATGCCCATTTTCGCCCTTTGTTATGCGGGCAGGCGGATGGAAAACGTCGTCATGTCTTCATCGGATGAACAGCGGATATCTCCGCCATGGTCTTCAATCACTTTTTTGCAAATGTACAACCCGATGCCGGTTCCGAGTTTTTTTGTCGTAAAAAACGGCTCGAAAATCGTTTCCACAATGTCGGCCGGAATGGACGGACCGTTGTTGGCGATTTCGATGATGGTGCTTCCGTCTTGGCAACGGGCGGCGATGTTGATCCGCCGCGGTTTTTCCCTCTCTTTCAACGCTTCGATCGAGTTGAGCAAAATGTTTACCAGCACCTGGCGCAGCTGATCTTTATAGGCAAATATATGTATGGATTCATCGATCGCCACCGAAAGGTCGACATCGCTGTCGACGATCGTGGCGTATAAAAACTCGATAATTTCCTCCAACAGCTGGCAAAGCGAAAACGTTTCCTTTTCGCTTTCAACAATTTCTTTGCGTGAGGCATGCAAAAATTGCGAAATGCGAAATTTCAGCTGCTGCAGCTCATGGTCGATAATATCCAAATATGGCAAATGAGGATGTTCAAATTTTAATAATTGGATAAACCCAATAATGGCCGTAAGCGGATTGCGAAACTCATGGACAAAACTCGATGACATTTGTCCGAGCAGCGTCAGCCGGTCTTGATGCGACCGGGCAATGAGCGCATTTTTCTCATGCAGCTCCTTTTCTTTTAACTCATTGTATTTGGTGACCGCATGAAACAAAAACTGGTCAAACAACTCGTTCATATGGTCAATGAGCGGGGCGAGCTCATCGACGGACAGCGGTGCGGCCAACGCATGGTTGATGATCAGGCGCCGTCCCAAGTTTACGTTGTAAACAAGGGCGCCGATGCCGGCGTTCATCTCCGCCCGTTCTTTGGCGATTTTGTTCGCCAGCCGTTCAACCATCTCGCCGGGCCGCGACTGCAGCAGCGCCTCTTTGACCAAGGTGAACACCGCCAAGCCGTTTTGTTCGACACAGTCGATATATTTGTCATCGTCGGCAATTTTCATTTGCTGCCGCCAATAGGCGAGGAAGTCCGGCAAATGGGTTTCCAAATGGGTGACAAGCTGCTGTGCGGCAGATGCCAACAAAGCCACCTCGCTTTCTGTCGTTTATTTTTATTATAATTGGGAACATCGAACTAGAACAGAGGGAAAATGGCTGCATATCCGAGAAAACTAGTTTCCTTCCGCGAAAAAGGCGGGTGGTTTGAACAAAAACGGAAAAATCATTTATAATGAATGGGACGAACAAATATTTTGCAAAAGGTTGGGGACGATCGTGAAATTGTATGACTCGATTTTAGATTTGATCGGTGGCACGCCGATCGTGAAGCTCAACCGTCTCCCGGATCGGGAGGGAGCGGACGTATATATAAAACTCGAATCGTTCAACCCAGGCGGCAGCGTCAAAGATCGGCCCGCTTGGGAAATGATCCGCCGGGCGGAGGCGGAAGGGAAAATTACACCGGGAAAAAGCACGATCATCGAACCGACGTCCGGCAACACCGGCATCGGCCTGGCCATGGTGTGCGCCGCCAGGGGGTATCGCTGCATCATTACGATGCCCGACAATGCGACGGTCGAACGGGTGAAAATTTTAAAGGCGTACGGAGCCAAAGTCTATTTGACGCCGGCGGAGAAGCGGATGCAAGGGGCGATCGATGAGGCAAACCGGCTTGCTAGCGAAATCCCTGACAGCTTTATTCCGATGCAGTTTGAAAATCCGGCCAATCCGGATGCACACCGGCATACAACAGCGGTGGAAATTTATGAAGCATTTGATGGACGGCTCGATGCGTTCGTGCTCACCGCCGGCACCGGCGGGACGGTGACCGGAACAGGGGAGGAGCTGAAAAAACGCATCCCGAATTTGCGCATTTACGTCGTTGAACCGTACGGTTCGCCTGTGTTGTCGGGCGGCAAGCCGGGGCCGCACAAAATTCCCGGCACGGGTCCGGGGTTTATCCCGAAAATTTTAAATCGCTCGATTTATGATGACATTTTTTTGATCAAAGATGAGGATGCCCAACAGATGGCGCGCGAACTGGCGGCGAAGGAAGGCATTTTGGTCGGCGCTTCGGCCGCTGCCAGTGCCTATTACGCCATCAAAGTGGCGAAACAGCTCCCCAAAGGCGCCCGCGTCCTTTGCATGGCGCCCGATTCCGGCGAGCGGTATTTGTCATCCGATTTATTCGCTGATTAAGCGGACGTCGATCGACGAAAAAAGCGAGGATTTCTTGCCTTTCATTGGGAAGTGAAGCATTCCTCTCTGCAAAACAAAGAGGAATGCTTTTGTTTGATCGTTTGCCGGTGTGGAGAACAAAAAAACCGACCGGTCGTTCTTGATGAAGGATGACAATCGGCTTTCTTTCTTTTTCCTCGGAGCATGCTTTGAGCGCCTCAGCGGGGAGTGCGGTGAATCGTTGCTGTTCTTTTGGTAGATCGAACGAGCGCAGCGTTGCGTCATGGTCGGAATGATAAAAACAGAGACGGATTTCATGAACCATTTCGAATTCCTCCATTTTTAACATCTTTCCGAAAGAAGTCTCCCACTTCGAAACGAAGTGAAAGTGGGAGATGAATTTCAGTAAAACCGTG
>NZ_ATCO01000223.1:0-8192 GCF_000422025.1 Geobacillus sp. WSUCF1
ACCCGCTTCACAGACCCATACATGGGTCTTTAAGCGGCGTTGTTCGGTCGCCCGACAGTCGATCAAATGCTCGGTAAAAGCTACAAATGTTAAAGCTTCAAATTGCATCTATATAGCGCCTCGCCGCGTCGGCCCGCCAATGCGCCCGAAGCCAGTCAGCGCACCGCTTCCGGTTCCACATGGACGTGCGTCGCCCGAATGTTATGCCGGTTTCGCATCAAACGCTCGACTTCATCAGCGATTTCATGGCTTTTTGCCACCGTCAAATGCGAGTCAACGCGGATCGTCACTTCCAGCACAATGTCGTTGCCTAACATGCGCGCTTTAATGTCAGCGACATCGCGCACGCCGCTCACCGCTGCAATTTCGTCTTTATAAACGGCGAGCTGCTGTTCATCAAAACCGTCGGTGAGCGTATGCGCCGTCTCCATAAACACCTCCACGCCGTCCTGCCAATCATCGCCCCGATCACAAGCGCCGCCAGCGGATCAAGCCATGGCCACCCAAGCCGCGCGCCGGCGATGCCAATGGCGGCGCCAATGCTCACCAGCGCATCCGATAAATTGTCTTTCGCCACGGCCGCCAGCGCCATGCTGTTCGTCCGCCGCGCCAGCCGACGATTGATGGCATAAACGCCAATCATAACGGCCGCCGAGGCGAGCGCAACCACAGCCGCTAAAACATCAGGAGCCGCTACCTTTTCTTTGCCGAACAGCGAGCGGACGCCGCTTGTGATCACGTCAATGCCAATGGACATCATCAAAAAAGCAGCCAACAGCGAGGAGATGTTTTCCGCCCGCGAATGTCCGTACGGGTGGTTGCAATCACGTGGTTTTTTCGCGATTTTCATGCCAATATAGACTGCCGAGGAAGCGATAATATCACTCAAATTATTCCAACCGTCCGCTTCCACCGCATCCGAGCCGAACACCCCCCCAGCCAACAGCTTGCCGGCCGAAAGGAGAAGATAGACGAAAATGCTCAGCAGTGCGCCCGCCTCGGCTCCTTGTTTTCGATCCACTTTCTTCACCAACCTAGCCATCTCATTTTTGCACGTATCAGTGTACCAGCTTGAAGCCGGTTGGGTCTACAGCAAGAAAATTTCCTCTTTTCATAAGAATAGGGACAAGCAAATTTTTTTGTCTAAAGGCAAAATCGAGCGCATTTGCGTATGATAAACCAAGTCGAAACAAAAAAGGAGAGGAACAGATGTCTGCATATTTAGACTGGTTGGCGGACATGGGGATCGATGGCGCTCACCCAGGCGGTTTTGAGTTAACAAAACAAATCTTACGTAAACTTAAGATCGACCGTTCAACATCCGTGCTTGACGTCGGCTGCGGCACCGGACAGACGGCGGCTTATATCGCCGAACAGTACGGGGCCAACGTCACCGCCATCGACATCCACCCGACGATGATCGCCAAGGCGAAACAGCGTTTTGCCGCCAAGGCGGTCTCGGTCCGTTTGCATCGCGCCTCGGTCGAAGCGCTCCCGTTTCCCGCCGGGACGTTTGACCTCGCGCTTTCTGAATCGGTGCTTGCTTTCGTTTCATTGCCAAACGCGCTCGCCGAAATCCGCCGCGTGCTCAAAAACGATGGCCTATTCGTCGGCATTGAAGCGTGTCATGAGCGGCTGACCGCCGCCGAGCAAAAGCAAATCGCCGCCTTTTACGGCTTCCGTCAGCTCATGACATCAGCGGAGTGGAAAGAAGTGCTCGAACAAAGCGGCTTTGGCTGCCGCCAGTTTTCCTACGCGGCTGCAGCCGAAGCGCCAAGCCTTGGGGCACCCATCGTCATCGCCCTTCCGCCGACACCGGAGATGGCGAGCATATGGCAGATGCACCAACAGTTGACAGCTCAATTCGGCGACCGTCTTGGCTATTGCGTCTTTTGCTGCGAACCATAGCTGGCAAGAAAAACGGCGTCCTCGACGAGGCGCCGTTTTCACACTTTTTTCACTACTTTGAAATATTCTTCAAGCGTCAAGCCGCGCTTTTTGATCACCGCGGCCGCCTTCCGCCCGACATAGCGGAGATGCCACGGCTCATACTTGTAGCCGGTCACCGCTTCCTTTCCTTTCGGGTAGCGGATGATGAATCCGTACTCGTGCGCATGGGCGGCTACCCATTGCCCTTCTTTTGTCGCCCCGAACGATTCGGTCAGCTGACAGCCGGCCGAGCGGCTGCTGATATCGACCGCCAGCCCTGTCTGATGCTCGCTCTGACCTGGATGAGCGACCGCTTGAACCGCTTTTTCCCTCCCCTTTTGCCGCACTTCTTCAGCAAAAATCACCTGCTGCCGCTCGTATGAACGATAAGCGGACACGGCCACCAGCTCAATGCCATCGCGGCGTGCGGCGGCAAACATCTCCTCAAGCGCCGCGGCCGCTTCGGCCCGCATATGCCGCTTTTCCGCGTTCGGGTCAGCACACAAAAACGGCACGCGCGGCACGACCAAGTCCGCCGGCTTATAGCCAGGCGGGAGCGACTGTTCTTTATTGACGAGCACCAAAATGTTGTCAGGGTTTTGAATCACTTTTTGTCCGTTTTGCACCTCGACGATGTTCCAATATTTCGCCTCAAGCTGCAAATCGGGATCGACGGGGCTCTCGCTCGTTTTCCCCTGTTGTTGATGATCGCTTGGGTGCACCGCGCTTTCCGGCGGCTGGCCGGACGGGCCGGCCGCACCGTTGCTGCCGCTCTCCCCTGTTTGGCAGCCGGCGAGCAGCAGGCACACCAACATCGCCGCTTGCCATCGCTGGTTCATGTTCCTTCTCCTTTTCTGTTTTCCCAGGCCCAAGCGCCCGGCAGCCCAATCACGCGCCATTGCGGATCGCCGCTTCAAGCGCCACTTCAATCATCTCGTTAAACGTCATTTGCCGCTCCTCAGCCGTCGTTTCTTCTCCGGTGAGAATATGGTCGCTGACCGTCAGCACCGACAGCGCCCGGCAGCCGAATTTCGCCGCCAGCGTATAGAGCGCCGCCGTTTCCATCTCGACAGCCAATACACCGTAGCGCGCCCACGTTTCCCAATTCGGTTCATCATTGTAAAACATGTCGGCGGTGAACACATTGCCGACTTTTAGCGCCAGCCCTTTTTCCACCCCTACTTCATACGCCGTCCGCAGCAGATGGAAATCGGCGGTTGGCGCATAATCGCGGCCGCGGAAAATGAGCCGGTTCATGTTGGAATCGGTCGACGCGCTCATCGCCAAAATGACGTCGCGGACGCGCACATCCGGCTGAATCGCTCCGCACGTTCCGACGCGGATGAGCGTCTTTACGCCGTAGCTTTGGATCAGTTCGTTCACATAAATCGAAATGGACGGCACGCCCATGCCGGTCCCTTGCACGGAAATGCGCTCCCCTTTATACGTCCCGGTAAATCCGAGCATGCCGCGCACTTCGTTGTAGCATACCGCTCCTTCCAGAAACGTTTCGGCAATGTATTTGGCGCGCAGCGGATCACCCGGCAGCAAAATGCGCTCCGCGATCTCCCCTGCCTTCGCTCCGATATGTACGCTCAATGGGATTCCTCCTTTGGTTTGAACGATTGTTGTCGGGCCATGCCCTCGTCTATCATATCATATGTTTGCGGAAAATGGCAGTCTTCCTTCGAGTAGCCGAGGCGGCGAACGGGCATACTATGTGTGCCTGCCCGAGGAGAAAGGAGGAAAAGACCGATGAAAAAGAAACTCGAACAAGCGGTGGAATACGCCAACAAAACCAATCCATCGTCCAAATCAAACAATCAGCCGTCCACATCGAAAAAGGAAAAGACCAAATTCTAACATCATTCCGAAAGAAGTCTCCCACTTCGAAACGTGAAGGTGCACGAGCACCCGTCCATGTGGGAGATGAATGTTGGCCGGCAATCGCCGTCGGATCGAATCACATGTTGTTCAAACGGGCACCTTCGAAACGAAGGGAAGCGGAAAGGGTCCTTGTGCATTGTCGTTTGGCACATACGCAAATCGCTGAAAGCTCCCCCTGTGCACTCGCGGAGGTGGGTGAGACATTTGCGGGGGAGCCGCTCTCTTACGATGTTTTGGATCGGCGATAATCGCCCCGATGGCGGCGCGCCAAATACCGCTCATTGATATACAGCACCTTTTTGTCTTTGCTGCGCGTATATTTTTTCTCGCGCTCGCGCCGCCTGGCGACAAGCCAACAGGAAAACAAATACAGTGGAAAGACGAGCTGCATCGCGCCGGCAAAGACATACCAAAAACCGTTGATATCGGCCAAATCGCGCAAGTACACGTCGATGCCGCTGAGCCGATAGTACATGTCAGCAACGATGGCAGCGATGATGACGACGTTGACCGCATGGAGAAGGGGCACGCTTCTCCAGCGGAACAAGAGTCGCTCAACTTGCCCTTTGACCCAAAGCAATGCCGCAATCGAGACAACGCACACAAGCAGCGACAGCGCCAGTGCGGCCATCGTTTCGCCCCCTTCCCTCTTTTCTCCTGCGCCCGCCGCATGATGCCGCCTGCAAACATTTTCCGTCGATGAACCGCCGTCAGACCGCATACACTAACGACGACGACGGTTCAAGGAGGGAAAACGATGGGCAAAAAACACCGCAACCGCATTAACGGGCAGAAAAAGAACAACCATATTCCAAAAGAAGCATTGATTGCTGAAGATGAGGCGCATGCCAAAGAATATTCCGCCGCCGGCGGCCGGAAAAACGGTCCGGGCCATCACGACAATCCAGAATCGTGACAAACCGCAGAAACCCTTGTGCGATACAAGGGTTTCTATCGCGGTTCCGACGGCTCGGATTCGTCCCAAGCAAGCGTGACGACTTTTGTATATTCCCCGCGTTCAATTTCCTCTTTTGTCGCTCTTTCATTCAGCTCCTCATCGTCGTCGATGCCCGGGACCACCATCGGCATGTCGCGCCGCCGTTCGTCATGTTCCATCAAGTCCGCCCCCTTTCCTTTCTTATCCGTTCCCGAAACAAGGGGGCTTTATTCATATTATATCATCTCTAGCTCTTGCTGGCGACTATATTTTCGAATATTCCGTCAACAGATGAGCTGACGTTCCACTTGTTTCCATCCGTCTGGACAAAGGCGATAGTACGTCTGTCCTTTCCGCCCTTCATCGATCAGCACAACGTCCCCAGTCCGCATAAATCGAGCTTGACAGTTTTTCGGCATCAGATCGGCGACATTCAACATCCGATACAACACCGCCAGCACTTCATCATGTCCGGCCGCCGTCACCGTCATGCGGCACACTTGCCGGTAGCCTTTCGTTTCCCCAAAGCGCGGTGTTTGAAAAACGACCGCCTCATATGCACGTTTTGTCATCCACATCCGTTTCCCCCATAAACGAACCATTGTTTTCCTCTCCCTTCTCCCAATAAATCGGCCCTCCGCGTCCCATACTATGGTTGATGTCGAATTCGATCGCGAATCGTCTTCGGAGCCGAGAAAAACGTGTATTGTACTTATTTGGTGATTTGGCGTGTCGATTCCTTCAGCAAACGAGCACTCCTTTTGTCGAAACGATCGCGGTCTTCTGGCAAAAGTCCACAAATGATGCAAAGGAGAGACAGCCTGATGCCGACTCGCCCGTTCGCTTGGCTGCGCCATCCGCTTCAGTATGCCTACCGCTCCTTTTTGTACCGCCATCCGGTCCGCCTCGCCGATGACGGCCTGCTTCGCCGGATGGCCGCCCGCACAACTGTCCCGACTGACGGACCGCTCAGCGCGGAAGAAAAGAGCATTGTTGCCGCCATTCGTCGGAAAACGGCGGAACATAACCGCAACAATGTGACGCGCACCGCCGCCTACTTAGCGTTTTTTGAGCGCCATCGGGAAATTCATTGGGCGTTTTTAGCCCATCTCGTCTCGCGCAACGGCGGTTGGAACATGACGGATTTGCGCGGCGGCCTTCTTCCGTTTTTGCTGCCGGAACAAATCATTGCACCCCTTTTTTTGTTTTTGGAGCGCGCCAATGCCCTCATTTTTCATGATGCCTATCCGCAGCTTCTGCTGTACGAAGAAAGCAAACGGAGGGAGACGCCGCTGTTTCATTTGTTGCCGGCGCTAGCGGTGTCTTCGTTTATGAAGCCGATGTGGGAACATTTTTGGGAAACGGGGAATGCCGCGCTTCTTACGGTTGCTCTGATCATCAACGAGCAGCAGTACATCCAGCTTCGCGTCATCGAACATCCGTTTTTCCGCACCCGCGTGCTGTCAAGCTGGCCGTTTATTGTCGAGCAATGGCTCGGGTTCAACGATGTGCTCATCCCATATGCCAAAGGCCGCCGCGTAGCGCTTGCCGGAACGACCGTGCGCGATTTCGCCGACGTCCACCACCGCATCCATATAGGCAAAACGCTGTACAGTCTGCTGCTGTTTGACGCCCGGCTGTTTCGCGGCGCCTGCCGCTTTGCCCGCTGCGTCCCCCACAGCGGCTCACGCGCCGACTTCTGGCCGCAATCGTTCGCTGAAACGCCTGATGGGCGCCGCTTTTACAGCCCCCGCCTTGAGGAAGCTTGGCCGGATCTTGCGCACCCGTTCCACGATCATCGCGATTGGTTCACCGATGAGGCGATCATGCAGACGCTTGAAACGCTCCCGCTTCCGGCCTCGGGCGACATGACCAGCCGCTACGAGCGGCATTTGGCCATGATGAAAACAGCCGCCATCGCGGCGGCCAAATCAACTTCATCATAAAACGACGAGGACTACTCCCCATCGATGTCAATCTCTTCATCGATGATGCATTTTTCAAGCAAATAGTCAAACGTAATATCCGCGAGCTCCTCAAGCTCCTCTTGCGTTGGCACAAAGCCGCGGCGGATGAGTTCTTGGTAAAAAAAACTCAGCGATTTCTTCCGTATCGATAATCACTTCAATTTCCTTCACCGCATCTCGCCCCCTTTGTAATGTTGTATGTCGCCGCCTTCCGTTTTATGTCAAAAATCATGTTGTACTATTTTTTCAGTCTCCCCCATACATATGTACCAACAAAACAAAAAACACGGAGGCGGACAAAATGGACAAATTCACTGCGATCGATAAAATGATGGAAACAGTTGTCAATGGATTGGGCGCGATCGTCATTTTCGCCGGCATTCCTTATTTTCTTTTTATTCTTTATCAATTTCTATCCTGGTGATCGGCGATTGTCCGCAAACGTTTTACAACTGTTTCCATCATCCGTTGGTACTGTTCATCGCCGAACCATTCATATAACGCTTTATAATCGTTGTACATGTCAAGGAGCTCGTCGACCGACGGCCCTTTCTCTCCGTTGTCGGCCGGCGGCAATAGAAGCGACGCTTTCACCGGCGCGGCGATGACAATATCTTGCACGAGCGTAATAGACGTCTCCTCTCCGTCGGCAAGCGGAATGATGTCTTCCAGATGGACTTCAATCTCCCAACCATCCATCAGCCGTTTCAATTCGTAAATCGTCTCTTCCCATCCTTCCCCGTAGTAGCGGTAAATTTCTGTCCGCACCCCAACAATTTTGAACAAATGGCCGCCATAATCGCGGACGCGGACAATTTCGCCAAGAAAAAACGGCAACTCAATTTCAATCTCTTCCGCGATCCATAAATCACCCGCAAACTCAGACAATAAAATGAGCGCTTGCTCGGCAAACAAGCTATGGCCATGGTTGATTTCGTATAAAAACACACCGTCAATCTGCTGAATATCGGTGATCGTTCCGACCGTTCCGTACAATGTATTGACGACGATGTCGCCGACGGAAAATTTCGGGCGTTTCGGCGCGCTCATTGGCCTCTCCCCCCTTTTGGAACAAATGGTTAGTATAGTATATGCATGCCAAGAAGGGTGGACACCTGCAACCGCGCGGAAAAAAGCTATTTGAAAGCGCTCCCAATTTATGAAATGGGAACGCTCCCTTAGTTATGCTTCATGCAAAAATTGCTCCCATAGCTCATCAAACACAACCATACTTTCCAAATAGTCACCGTTAAGCTCCAAATAGCCGCTCAGTTCTTCATAGTCCGTCGACCCTTTTGGAAAGCTGTGGTCTTCATACGCTCCGTTCGCAAACCGGACGACCGGATCTTCCTGGTGTCCATGGCGGAAGCGCAGCAAGTAACGGTAGAATGACTTTGCCATGTCCCCCATCCTCTTCCTTTCCTTTTGTTGCTATTATAATGAGCTTTTGGCTGTTTGTGAAGCCTTTTTTT
>NZ_ATCO01000224.1:0-4228 GCF_000422025.1 Geobacillus sp. WSUCF1
GGGGAAGGTTATTTGGCAGAAGAGAGCTAGGCGCCGCAGCTGGACAGAAAGAAAAGCGGAGGCCGCGCGCCCATCAGCGACACGCGCTGCGGGGCCGGCGAAGAGGCTCGAACCAAGGAAAGCTTGGTTCTGCGTGGGTGGTGTCACAGGAGCGTAAGCCATGTGTCGCCGCCGCGAAAGTCGGACGAACAGGAGCGAAGAGGCGGCGCGATTGCTATTTTTCAAGGTTGCGACAATCGGATAAAGGAAGTGGAAAACGATGGAGAACATCGCCGTATTGGGGGCTGGAAGCTGGGGGACGGCGTTGGCGCTCGTGCTGGCTGACAATGGGCACCACGTCCGGCTCTGGGGTCATCGGACCGAGCAGATCAACGAAATCAACGAAAAGCGGACAAATGAAAAATATTTGCCAGGCGTTCGCCTGCCGGACGCCATTATCGGCTATGACGACCTTTGCGCTGCGCTTGACGACGTTGCGATCGTTGTGCTCGCTGTGCCGACGAAAGCGATCCGTACGGTGCTTGCGGACGTGCGCGCCTGCTTGGCCAAGCCGATCACCATTGTTGCCGTCAGCAAAGGAATCGAACCAGGGACGCATAAGCGGGTGTCGGAAATGGTCGCCGAGGAAATGGGGGAATGGCTTGCAGATGTTGTCGTTCTCTCCGGGCCGAGCCATGCCGAGGAAGTTGTGCTCCGCCACCCGACGACCGTGGCGGTATCGTCGCCCAATATGGAAGCGGCGCGCCGCATTCAAGACATCTTTATGAACCATCACTATTTTCGCGTGTATACGAACCCGGATTTAATCGGCGTCGAAGTCGGCGGGGCGCTGAAAAATATCATCGCCTTGGCCGCCGGCATCAGCGACGGGCTTGGCTACGGGGATAACGCCAAAGCGGCCCTCATTACGCGCGGGCTCGCCGAGATTGCCCGCCTCGGCTGCGCCCTCGGCGCCAATCCGTTGACATTCGCTGGTTTGACGGGAGTCGGCGATTTGATTGTCACGTGCACGAGCGCTCATTCCCGCAACTGGCGAGCCGGCTACATGCTTGGCCAAGGAAAAAAGCTGGACGAGGTGCTTGAGAGCATGGGGATGGTCGTCGAAGGGGTGCGAACGACAAAAGCCGCCTATGAGCTGGCGAAAGAGCTTGGTGTGAAGATGCCGATCACCGAAGCTCTCTATGACGTATTGTTTGCGGGAAAAGACCCGAAAGAGGCGGTCGATTCGCTCATGGCGCGCGGAAAAAAAGAAGAAATGGATGACTTAAACAACATTTTTGCCGAACAAGAATGATGAAAATAGGCCAATGGCGGTACAAGTCGTCTTCGTTCTGCATACAATATGGCGAACCATCATCGGCTTGAGCTTCCGGAAGGGTATGAGGGGATGCTGAAGTAAAGAAAGCCCCGCTTTACTTCAGCTTTTTTTTTGCCAATGCTATAATGATAGTTGTCGAAAAAAAGGAGGAGCGTCCATGTCACCGGCGTTAGCGAAAATGTGGATCGCCATCGCCTCGATGGTGTTTATGTTTATTTCCGTCGGCTTCATTTACTTAAGCCGCTACAAAGTCAAGATGAAATGGCTTCGCTTTCTGTTGGCGCTCGTCGCCTACATTCTTTTGATTTTCGCCGGCATCATCATCATTTTCGTCGTATTCAGCGGACCGACACCGCAATAGGCAAAAAGGTGGGAAAGATGAAACGAATCGCTCGCTTGTTGTTGTCATGTATATGTTTGGCGCTGCTTTCCGGCTGCTTGTATCCACAAGAGCGGCTGAAACAAAACCAAATTCCTTACAAAGACCAAGTGGCAGCCGTTCAATCGGCGGTGGATGAGTACCGGAAGGCGACCGGCGGGCTTCTGCCGATTAAAACACGCGACATGAACACGCCGATGTATTTGAAGTATCCAGTCGATTTTCAAAAGCTCGTTCCCCGCTATATGCAGGAGCCGCCGGGAAACGCCTATGAAAGCGGGGGCGTCTTCCAGTATATGATCATCGATGCGGAAACGAACCCGACGGTCAAGCTGCTTGATCTGCGCTTAGCCGAACGCATCCGTGATCTGAAGCTGCGGCTTAGCATGTACACGGACAAGCATAAATATCCGCCGTTTCAAGACGTCGTTGCGCCGGGCGTATTTACGCTCGATTACAAAAAGCTCGGCTATAAAGAGCCGCCTTATGTCGTCAGCCCGTTTTCCGGCAACAACTTGCCGTTTGTCATCGACGGGAATGGAGAAATTTACATTGACTACCGTTCTGATTTGTATGCGGCGTTGAAAAAATATCCGCACCACTACAAGCCGGGTGACGATATTCGCCCGATTTTGACCGACCATTCGCTGTTTGTGCCGGCGTATTCGTTGCCCTATACGATCGACGCCAAGACGAATGAACCGATTTTTTTTACAAAATGAGTCATCTTCCCTTCTCTAGGAAAATACATTCTAGAGAAGGGATTTTTTCTATTTTAGTCATAACCGAATCGGACAACATCATATGCATATAGTGTCCGACTATGCTAGCTCATTCCACTGTTTCTTATAACGACCGAAGGACTGGAGGGGAGTTATTTGGAAAAGGTCGATATTTTTAAAGATATCGCCGAGCGGACCGGCGGCGACATTTATTTAGGGGTCGTCGGCGCCGTCCGCACCGGAAAATCGACGTTTATTAAACGGTTTATGGAGTTGGTCGTGATTCCGAACATTAAAAACGAAGCCGATAAAGCGCGCGCCCAAGATGAACTGCCGCAAAGCGCCGCCGGCAAGACGATCATGACGACAGAACCGAAGTTCGTGCCAAACCAGGCGGTGACGGTGAAAGTGGATGAGGGTCTTGAAGTCAACATCCGTCTTGTCGACTGCGTCGGCTACGCCGTGCCCGGCGCAAAAGGATATGAAGACGAAAACGGGCCGCGGATGATCCACACGCCTTGGTATGAAGAGCCGATCCCGTTCCAAGAGGCGGCGGAAATCGGGACAAGAAAAGTCATCCAAGAACATTCGACGATTGGAGTCGTCATTACGACGGACGGCACGATCGGGGAAATTCCGCGCCAAGACTATGTCGAAGCGGAAGAACGGGTCATTAGCGAGCTCAAAGAAGTCGGCAAGCCGTTCATTATGATCGTCAACACCGTTCGGCCGCACCATCCGGAAACCGAGGCGCTTCGCCGCGAGCTCGCCGAAAAGTACGACATTCCGGTGCTCGCCATGAGCGTGGAAAGCATGCGCGAAGCCGACGTGTATAACGTGCTTCGTGAAGCATTATATGAATTCCCGGTGCTTGAAGTGAACGTCAACTTGCCGAGCTGGGTGATGGTGCTGCGCGAAGATCATTGGCTGCGCGAAAGCTATCAAGAAGCGGTGCGCGACACCGTCAAAGACATCAAACGGCTGCGCGACGTCGACCGGGTTGTGCAGCAGTTTGCCGAGTACGATTTCATCGAAAAAGCGGCGCTTGCCGGCATCGAAATGGGGCAAGGGATCGCCGAAATTGACTTGTATGCACCGGATGAGCTGTACGATCAAATTTTAAAAGAAATCGTCGGCGTCGAGATTCGCGGCAAAGACCATCTGCTTCAGCTCATGCAAGACTTCGCCCATGCGAAAGCGGAATATGACCAAATCGCCGACGCGCTGAAAATGGTCAAACAAACCGGCTACGGCATCGCTGCGCCCGCTTTGTCTGACATGAGTCTTGACGAACCGGAAATCATCCGCCAAGGGTCGCGCTTTGGCGTCCGTTTGAAAGCTGTGGCGCCGTCGATTCATATGATCAAAGTTGACGTCGAATCGGAGTTTGCCCCGATCATTGGCACGGAAAAGCAAAGCGAAGAGCTCGTCCGCTATTTAATGCAAGACTTCGAAGACGATCCGCTGTCGATTTGGAACTCTGACATTTTCGGCCGCTCGCTCAGCTCCATCGTCCGTGAAGGCATCCAAGCGAAACTTGCGCTCATGCCGGAAAACGCCCGCTACAAGCTGAAAGAAACGCTTGAGCGCATCATCAACGAAGGCTCCGGCGGCCTCATCGCGATTATTTTATAGAAAAGCGGAGGCCGCGCGCAAGCTCCCGAGGCAAAATGTTCTCCGCCCGCAGAAGTGCTTGCACTTCGAGGGCGGAGGTTATTTTGCGGAAGGGAGCTAGCGGCCGCAGCTAGACAATAAGAAAAGCGGAGGCGCCGAGATTAGCTCTCGAAGCCAAATGTTCTTCACCCGCAG
>NZ_ATCO01000225.1:0-2430 GCF_000422025.1 Geobacillus sp. WSUCF1
GCCAAAAAAGCGCGTCAAACGGCGCAATAGGGGTTCAATCCGCTTTTCTCGTCAGAGCATAGGCAGGCCAAGTCCACCGTCTTATCATGCGCTCCGCTTCTCGCCAAGGCTTGCGATGCGCCATCGTGGCGTCCCATCTGAAACCGCATGGCGCCTCCCATGCCTCCCGCTTCGCTAGGTCTTGTCCTCGGTGAGCGCACATACAAAAAGCCGCCATCTTCCGGCGGCATCGTTCATGATACGACTCCGGCTTGCGGAGCCGGGGCAAATTCGATTTCAAACCCAAGATCCCCAAGCATTTGATAATCGGCTGACTTTTCTTGCCCGGCGGTCGTCAAATAGTCGCCGACAAAAATCGAGTTGGCGGCATACAGGCCAAGCGGCTGAAGTGAGCGCAAATTCACTTCTCGCCCGCCGGCGATGCGGATTTCTTTGGTTGGATTCATATAGCGAAAAAGGGCCAGCACCTTCAAACAGTAACGCGGGTTTAATTCGTTCGTGCCAGCCAGCGGCGTGCCGTCGATCGCATGCAAAAAGTTGACTGGAATGGAATCGGCGTCAAGCGCCCGCAAACTGCGCGCCATATCGACGACATCCTGCTTCGTTTCTTTCATGCCGATGATGACGCCGGAACAAGGCGAAAGACCAGCTTCTTTCACCGTTTCCACCGTCCGCACCCGGTCGTCGTATGTATGGGACGTCGTAATGTTCGGATGGTGCTGTTTTGACGTGTTAATGTTATGATTGTAGCGATCGACTCCCGCCTCTTTCAGCCGCGCCGCCTGCTCCGGCTTTAAGATCCCAAGGCAGGCGCACACTTTCAGCCCGAACCGCTCTTTAATTTCCTTGACCGCAGACACAACGGTGTCGATCTCTTTATCGCTCGGCCCGCGGCCGCTGGCGACGATGCAGTACGTCCCAATGCGCAAACGGTGTGCTTCTTCCGCGCCGCGCAACAACGTCTCTTTGTCGACCATTTTATATGTTTTCACCGGCGCCGTCGATACGGCGGACTGCGAACAGTAGCCGCAGTTTTCCGGACAGAGGCCGGATTTGGCGTTGATGATCATGTTCAGCTTCACTTTGTTTCCATAATAGGCGGAGCGAATCCGGTACGCCCCTTGCAGCAAAAGGAGCAACTCCTCATCCGGACAATCCAATATCGCCAATGCTTCCTCATCGGTCAGCTCGTGGCCTCCCAACACTTGCTCGGCCAACACCAGCCAGTTTGCCATCTCTCCTCTCCCCTTTCCATATCATTACATTTATCGTAACGGACCAGCCGCATATTTGTCAACTATATTTTCATTTCAGTTTACTTTTTAATCCGTCCCTAGGCAGACAGCAAAAAAACAGGCCCCCGTTTGAAGGGGCCTGCCCTCGGTTCCTCACCTAATGCGTCAATTTCTCGACGATATCGCGGGCGATCCAGACGCCGCAGGCGCTCGCCTGCGCAAGGCCGCGCGTAATGCCGGCGCCGTCGCCGCCGACATACAACCCGGCGATTTCGGTTTCAAAGCGGTCGTTCAGTTTCGGACGTGCCGAATAAAACTTCGCTTCCACCCCATAAAAGAGCGTATGCTCAGAGGCAAGCCCCGGAGTAACATGGTTGAGCGCTTCCGTCATTTCGATCAAGCTTTTCATCGTGTTGTACGGCAAAACGAGGCCTAAATCGCCCGGCACCGCTTCTTTTAGCGTCGGTTCGATGAACCCTTCTTTGATTCGCTTTTCCGTCGATCGCCGTCCTTTTAAAATGTCGCCGTATTTTTGCACGATGATGCCGCCGTTCGACAAGGCGTTCGCCAGCCGGGAAATTTCATGGGCGTATTCGTTCGGCTTGTCAAACGGATCGGAAAACTTATGTGAAACAAGAAGGGCAAAGTTCGTGTTGTTGCTGCCGAGCTTTGGATCTTTGTACGCATGGCCGTTGGCGAGCATGATGCCGGAATGGTTTTCGACGACGACATGTCCGGACGGGTTGCTGCAAAACGTGCGCACTTGCGTCCCAACCGACGTGTTGAAAATGAATTTCCCTTCATACAGATGTTCGTTAATTTCTTGCATGACGATGTTCGATGTTTCCACGCGCACTCCGATGTTAACCTGATTGTTGATCATCCGCAAACGGCGCTTGCGCAAGATTTTGCTCAGCCAAACCGAGCCATCGCGCCCCGGAGCGATGACGACTTTTTCCGCTGTCAACGTTTCGCCGTTTTTCAGCACAACGCCTTTCACTCGATGGCCGCTCTCCGTCCGCTCGGTCACGATATCATCCACTTCCGTTGTAAAGCGCATCGCAATCCGCTCGCGCAAATATTCAAAAATGCTTTGGCTCTTCACCACAACATGTACTTGACAAGCAATACGGTTTCCTGCACAAAGATGTGCAAAAATCACTGATTTGTTGATTTTCCCTCACAAGCGTAAATA
>NZ_ATCO01000226.1:0-207 GCF_000422025.1 Geobacillus sp. WSUCF1
GGAGGATTTTCATCATGGATGTCATCTATCCTCGCTGCGCAGGATTGGATGTTCATGCCGAAACCATCGTCGCCTGCGCGCTATGGGAAGAAGATGGACACATTCAAAAGGACATTCAAACCTTCTCCACGTTCTCGAAGGGACTTGGCGACCTGCTTGAGTGGCTCGAAGAACATGGCGTTACCCATGTCGCCATGGAATCCACCG
>NZ_ATCO01000227.1:0-294 GCF_000422025.1 Geobacillus sp. WSUCF1
TCCCGATGCGGAGGAAAGGTAACGACGAACGGAAAACTGCCGCATGTCTCCCGTGGATTCGCTGTTTGCGCACTCGATCATCGAAAAGGAGGATTTTCATCATGGATGTCATCTATCCTCGCTGCGCAGGATTGGATGTTCATGCCGAAACCATCGTCGCCTGCGCACTATGGGAAGAAGATGGACACATTCAAAAGGACATTCAAACCTTCTCCACGTTCTCGAAGGGACTTGGCGACCTGCTGGAGTGGCTCGAAGAACATGGCGTCACCCGTGTCGCCATGGAATCCACCG
>NZ_ATCO01000228.1:0-4232 GCF_000422025.1 Geobacillus sp. WSUCF1
AGGTGGTGGGTAGTTCACAAGGACGTTTTTTCTCATTATACCAAGGTAAGGCGCCCAAGCCTACCGTCCGACAACAAGCCGCAACATCTCTTTTCCTTTTCTCTTCCCCATTGTATAATGCAGCGAGAATCCCTCCGTTAATCATGTTTTCCGGTAAAAAACCGCGTTGGACGATGCCCCAACGCGGTTTTCCTTACAGCTCATCAAACCCATTATCCACTTGCACTTTCGTATATTGGCGCGGTTTTTGCTCGAAGAAGTCTGATTTGCCGAGGTCGACTTCTTCATACGCTTTAATCCAGCGGAGCGGGTTCGTCCGATAGCCGTCAAACGGGCGGTCAAAACCGAGCTGATGAGCGCGGACGTTGGCGTAAAACTTAATGTACGCTTCCAAATCAGCCAAGTCGATGCCATCGATGTCATTCCCGATGATTTCCCCGGCCCATTCGATTTCCAGCTCAGCCGCTTTCGTAAACGTTTCACGGACAAAATCGGAAAGCTCCGGCGTCCGATACTCCGGGTATTCGTTCAACACTTCCTTGAAAATTTTTGTAAACAAATCAACATGAATGTGCTCGTCACGGTTGATGTAATTGATCATCGTGCTCGTCGCCACCATTTTTTGCTGGCGCGCGAGGTTGTAGAAAAAGGCGAACCCCGAGTAGAAAAACAATCCTTCTAAAATAACGTCAAAGACGATCGACCGCAGCAAGTTCTCCACATTCGGCTCTTCGGCAAACGCCTTGTAGCCGTTCGTCACAAAATCGTTCCGCTTGCGCAGCGTCGGTTCGTTTCGCCAAAAGTCGAACACTTCATCTTGCTTTGCTTTCGGCACAAGGCTCGAGAGCACGTACGAATACGAATGGTTGTGAATGACTTCCTGCTGGGCAAGCATGATCATCAAGGCATTGATGCTTGGATCGGTAATGTAATCCGCCACACGTCCCGCGTAATCGGTTTGAATGCTGTCAAGCAGCGCCAACAGGCCGATGATTTTCAAAAACGCCTCCTGTTCGCGGGCGGTCAGCTGCGGAAACTGCTTCACATCTTGGGCCATATTGATTTCAAACGGCGTCCAAAAGTTGGCGAGCATTCGCTTATATTTCGCATACGCCCATGGGTAGGCGATATCGTCCCAGTTCAACACATTCGAGCAGCGGCCGTTGATGATGCCCGTCGAACGGTTCGGCGCCTCTGGATCCATAATCGGCCGTTTGACTAAGCGGATCGTCATGGTGTCGATTCCTTCCTTTCTCTTTCAAGTATCGTGATGCGCGACCAACCGCGGACGCCCCTCCCGCACAAGGAAGGGAAAGCCCGACCAAAGGCGTTTGTTGCGCCCCATGGTCAGCTCGCGCAAGAATCGCACTCGTCGATCGTCCCCGATGTCGAACGCACGTAATACGTCGTTTTCAACCCCGACTTCCATGCCGTCAAATGTAAATCGAGCAGCTCTTTTGCCTTAATCGTGTTCATGACGTAGAAGTTAAAGGAGATGGCTTGGTCGATATGGCGCTGGCGGGCGGCGTTTTGCTTGATGCTCCAACGTTGGTCGATATGGTACGCCGATTTGTAATACCATGTCGTCTGTTCGTTTAAATCCGGCACCGTAACGGGAATCTTATAATCTTTCTTTTCCTCGGCGTATACTTTTAAGAAAATGGGATCAATGCTTGCCGTACTGCCAGCGATGATCGACGTCGATGCGTTCGGGGCGATGGCCATGATATAGCCGTTGCGCATCCCGTAGCGGGCCACATCTTGCTTCAGCCGATCCCAATCCAATTCACCGTGGCTTTCGTAGCCGCGCCGCTCAAAATAAGCGCCCGTCTGCCAGTCCGACCCCGGAAACGCCGGGTAGCTCCCTTTCTCTTTGGCGAGCTCCATGCTCGCTTGAATCGCCAAATACGCGATCGTTTCATACAGCTCGTCGGCATAGCGGACCGCTTCCTCCGACTCCCAGCGAATACCTTTTAACGCCAAAAGATGATGCCAGCCAAAGGTTCCAAGCCCGACAGCGCGGTATTTTTCGTTCGTCAGGCCGGCCTGCAGCACCGGAATATTGTTTAAATCAATGACATTATCGAGCATCCGCATTTGAATCGGGATGAGCCGCGCTAAAACCCCATCGGTCACCGCCCGCGCCAAGTTGATCGACGATAAATTGCAGACGACAAAATCGCCTGGGATTTTCTCAATGATGATCATCCCGTCTTTTACATATTGCCGCTTCATCACCGTTGGGCTTTGGTTTTGCGCGATTTCCGTGCAAAGGTTGCTGCAGTAGATCATCCCGAGATGGCGATTCGGATTTTGCCGGTTCACTTCATCGCGGTAAAACATAAACGGCGTCCCCGACTCGAGCTGGCTGCGCATGATGCTTTTCATCACGTCGATCGCCGGCACTTTTTCTTTCGACAGCCTTGGTTCGTTGACGCATTGCCAGTATTTCTCGCGGAAACTCCCGCACCCTTTTTCCTCATCATAAAAATCCTCCAAGCTAAACCCCATCACCTTCCGCACTTCATGCGGATCAAACAAATACCAGTCGCCGCGCTGTTCGACTTGCTCCATGAACAAATCAGGGATGCAAACGCCGGTGAACAAATCATGCGTCCGCAGCCGTTCGTCGCCGTTGTTGAGCCGCGCATCGAGAAACGCAAAAATGTCTTTATGCCATACATCCAAATAGACGGAAATGGCCCCTTTTCGCTGTCCCAACTGATCGACGCTCACCGCTGTATTGTTCAACTGCTTCATCCACGGGATGACGCCGGAGGAGACCCCTTTGAACCCTTTAATGTCGCTGCCGCGCGAACGGATTTTCCCCAAATAAACGCCGATGCCGCCGCCCGATTTCGACAAGTTGGCGATGTCGGTGTTGCTGTCATAAATCCCTTGCAAGCTGTCATCGACCGTGTCGACAAAGCAGCTCGACAGCTGGCCGTATGACTTCCCGGCATTAGCAAGCGTCGGCGTCGCCACAGTCATGTATAAGTTGCTTAACGCCCAATACGCTTCCTTCACGAGCTCAAGGCGCCGCTTGGGTGGTTCATTCGCCATTAGCGTCATGGCGATGACCAAAAACCGCTCCTGCGGCAATTCATACAGCCGTCGCTCATAATCGCGGGCCAAATACCGATCCGCGAGCGTGCGCAGCCCAATGTACGTAAACAGCTTGTCCTTCTCCGGATCAAGAAACGCACCGATGGCATCAATTTCTTCTTTCGTATAACGTTCAAGCAAGAACGGGCTGTACACCCCTTGTTCTGTCAGCGCAACAAGCAGCGAGTAGAAATCGCCATACCGCTCGCGTTCATCGTACCCGCGCTGCCGTGCCGCCTCGCGGTACAGTTTCTGCAAATACAGCCGGGCGCACACAAACGTCCATTCCGGCTCATCTTCATCAATGTAAGAAAGTCCTTCCAAAATAGCCGTTTGGTGCAGCTGTTCTACCGTGACGGACTCCTTTCGACTGAGAAGCTGCCAAACACGCTCGACGTATTCATCAAGCGACAGACGGCCAAATCCAGCGGCGGCTTGCCCAATCAGCGACGCAAACTCTTCACGTGAAAACGAAACCGGCTTCCCTTGGTCATCGATGATGATCATTTTCGTCAATACGGTCATTCGTTTCCCCTCTCCTTCCATAAAAAAATCCGCTCGGGCAGGCGAGCGGATGAAACGACAGACGGAAAAAAGGCATACGAAACCCTTTTTCTTTTCCCCTATCGTTTCATCTTCTCACACCCCGAAGAACATGAAACGTTCCAAGCAAGGCAGGTCTCCTGACTCGTGCATCGTCCTACTTTGGGGCCTTCCCAGCGGCGCGCCGAACGGCTCTTGCCGCCAGTGGCCATCCCATTTCGTCCGCACATACAGTTGCGGGGGCAGTTCCGGATTCGCACCGGATTCCCTATTAAGTCCTGATGGACACCATTGCTTGGCAGAACGATATGTAGTTGTACAACAAGACTTCAAAACCAATATATAGTATTTAGCATCCTGATGGAACAAGCATATACCAAAACCGGGAAAATTGCAAGAGTGAGTGAATCAAATTTTCTCTTCCACATAAAAATCGTTCCTTGTTCATATTTCGTTCATAAAAACTTGCTACGATTCACCATGTACGAATCATATGAAGGAGGGGACGCAAAATGGGATTCAAACGCCCAATCTCAACCGCCCATCAAAATCGAACATCAAAACGAACTATATAGATGCAACGA
>NZ_ATCO01000229.1:0-4489 GCF_000422025.1 Geobacillus sp. WSUCF1
CACAAAGTCTTGACTGACTCAAATTGATATACCAATTTTTTTAAACGATTAACATTCGGTATTTTTATATTCAGTGAACTATCCTCCACCTATGCTTCGTTTTAGAAGTAGGACTTCTCGGTTAATCGTATCTAACGATACGATAGGACCGAACTATCAAGCCGGTTCCATGCTCTATATAGGATTATGCTAATAACCGCAATCCTCCTTGTATCTCTAGAAAATCAATGGCAAAATGGAGGGGCTTTTTAAATAAAGGAAGACTTCATTAAAGGATTGAAACAATAACACATCTTAGCAACAAGAAGCAATATAGGAGTTCCGCTATGCTTTGCTGTTTGTTCTTATGCCAAGCTGGAAATGATCATTTACGGGATATCGCGCCGTACGCCAACTCGCGGCACTGGCGATGGGCTCGCGTATCACATGTATTCCTTAAGGAAACAACCCCATGCAAGGACGTTTTTATAGTTGGCAACTTTATCAAAATCAAAATCATAGGTTTACTTTTTTAAAAAAAAATTATATAATATCTATTAAGTTCTGAAATAAACAAAAATTCTGTCTATAAAAGATAAATCCAGACAAATCAAAATAAAAGAGGTTCATAAACAAGCCAGCATACATAAATTGTTTCATCGATCATTTTGTTATGTAGTCTTCGAGAAAAGGGTAATAAAATTCTTTGTCATAAAGATTGATTTTTTTGACCGATACCAACTATTTTTATCAAGAACTCTTGTCGAGCCGGGTATCTAGAGAAGCAAAGGAGAGAGAATAGATGGACAAACGTGATAATCGTGAGAAAATGAATCTTGAAGGACTTCGAACTGAAACCTTGGTTGTCCATGGCGATGATTGGGTCACCGATGATGGGACGGTGGCTCCGCCCATCTATTACACAGCTACGTTTCGTGCGCATAATTCCCGTGAATTCGCAGAAATGGCGGGAACACCCCGCCATTCTCGGTATTATACGCGCTACGGCAATCCATTGCATGAGCGCGTTGCGAAGATTATGGCTGAACTGGAAGGTACAGAAACCGCACTGGTAACTGGCTCCGGGATGGGGGCAATTGCCACGGCCATTCTAGCTCTAGTCAGCGCGGGAGATCATGTGATTGCCCAAACGCGGCATTATATGAGCACCGCCAAGATTATGGATGAGATGCTGCCGCGGTTTGGCGTGGAAGTGACTCTGGTCGAACAAGCGGACATCAACGCCTTTGCAGAAGCGATACGGCCTAACACAAAGCTCATCATGGTCGAGACGCCTGCCAATCCGACTTTGGTGTTGACGGATTTGGCTGCTGTGGTGGAGTTGGCGCGCCCGCATGGAATTATCGTCGTGGCCGATAACACCTTCGCATCGCCGATCAATCAGCGGCCTCATGATCTAGGTGTCGATATCGTTATTCACAGCGCAACAAAATATTTGGGGGGACACCATGATTTGACAGCTGGTGTCATCTGCACCAGCGAGGAGTTAGCCGAGCGTATTTGGCATACGCATATTTCCATCGGTTCGGTCCTCTCGCCAATGGATGCATGGCTATTATTGCGCGGTCTGCGTACGCTTCCGATACGGATGGAACGCATTAATGCCAACGCTTTAGCCCTGGCTGAGTTTTTAGAGCAGCAGCCACAGGTAGAGCGTGTATATTATCCAGGTCTTCCTAGCCATCCGCAACACGAGTTGGCAAAACGTCAGATGAAAGGGTTCGGAGCAGTCATTGCCTTTGCCATTAAAGGTGGCTATGAAGAAACTCAGCGCTTCGTTTCTGCATTGAAACTGCCGCCTAACGCGGTGAGTTTGGGTGGCGTCGATTCCCTTGTGGTGCATACAGCAGCGATGTGGGAAGGAGTGATGACCGAGGAGCAGATGAAGACAGCTGGGATTCCGTCCAACTTCGTGAGATTCTCGGTCGGCATCGAGCATATCGATGATCTGAAAGCGGATGTGTGGCAGGCGCTGCAGGTAGTTTAACGTTGTCCCGAAGAGTCTCTCTCCTTGAAACGAAGGCAAGGGGGGAGATGAATCGGGAAGTTTTTGATTCATAAAAGCGAATATATGTGCTATCATCGAGCCAGCCAATCAGGCAAGTAAAAAAGACAATTCTCCTATTTCGTGGCCAAAAAGTGTTTTTTCGAGAACAGGTCACGAGCCAATCTTCCAATCAACATAACATTACTTACTTTTCAATTTCAAGAGATTCGCAGGATTGTGCAAAAAAGCACCTTGCCGCCCTAGAGAATCATGGTAAAATGAAGGTGCTCTTTTTAAAAGCTGGCCTCGTTCAGAGGATTGAAACGCTTCCGCTTTGATGTGAATGAAACGGTTCATAAACCTTTTTTAAAGCAGGTCTTGTTTAGAGGATTGAAGCATCTCTCTTTAATCACACAAAAAATTCTTTTCAAGATTTTTTTAAGCTGACCTCGTTGAGAGGAAAAAGAGCAGCCAGCTCCCTATTATGGAGAGTTGGCTGTTTTTATGTATGTGTTTGTATGGGAGCAAAAAGATTTTTCTGCGCGCAGAAAAGGGATGGATATGTATTTGGTGGTGTACGGCGGCTCGGTATCGTGAATTTATAAGCGGGATATTTATTTAGACGACTTCCGGATGGATTTGTTGAATTTCATGAAGGAACATAAAGAAGAGCTCGAGCGGGCGCCGTTTGGACTGTTCAGCATTACCGCTAATCAAAATGAAAAACTGAAAGACGAAATTCAGCCAGGCGTCATTTTCTGCCTAAAACAAACGGCGCCGATGGCATCTGCGCATGAACAAAACGCGCTTCATCCCTATTATTTGGTGTATGTCCGCAAAGACGGCACGGTGTTGTACCATCCTGGGCATGTCAAGAAAATGTTGGACCTGTATCGCTCGCTTTGCAACGGCAAAAAAGACGTCGAATGGGGCTTGTACAAGGCGTTTTACCAAGAGACGAAAAACGGAAAAGACATGGGGCGATACAAGGCCCTGCTGGAAAAAGCGGTGGAAGAGATCGTCGGCAAGATGGATCAGCAATTGATGCTCAACATCTTCAGCCTAGGGAACTTGGACGCCTTCGTGACGAACGCCAACACGAGCTTGCAAGATTTTGAGATCGTTTCGTATTTGATCATTAAAGGGTGAGGATCATGGCCGCATCCGCATTTTATGCTACAATAGGACTGGACGAGCGCGTCCGCCCGTTGCATAAAAAGCTTGACAAAAAAAATGTTTTACGACTATGCGGATTTGACGAAAAAAGAAAAGGACTATATGACGAAAGACATCGAGCGGATCGAGTTGACATACTTGTTGACCTCAAGGGTCATCAACATTCAGCCGTTCGTCAACGACGACTACCATTACGAAGGGGTCATGTTTATCACCGTTCGGCTGCGCACGGAATCAAAGGATGCGCACGTTTCCGTGATCGGGGAAATCATCCAAAAAACAGTGCCCAATCCGACCGTTATCGTGTTTGAAAAAGAAGGAAACGTTCGAATTGGAACATGCCGAAAGCGGCTGAACAAAAACGACCGAACCAAAACCGTGGCCGAAGAATGGGCGTATACGCCGTGGTTTTCACTCGATCATGCTGACGAGACGGTCAAGCAGTTTCTTCGCGCCGTCCATATGACGAAGCTGTCGTTCGCCAACTTTTTTCGGTTTTATCAAGACATCCATCTGGCGGTGCAGGCGTTCCAGCACGCCAAAGCGATCGGCGCCTTTTACATCGCCGCTGATGAACAATCCAAACAGCTCGTCGCGCAAATCGAACAGGCGGAAGTCGAAATCGCAAAATGGAAAAACGAAATCAAAAAAGAAACACAGTTTAATCGAAAAGTAGAATACCATATGAAAATTCAACAGCTAACGAAGCAAATCGAACAATGGAAGCAACAATTGCGCGGAAAGGAGCAGCACGATGGAGAAACTGGATGGAAAATCGCTCGACCTTGTCAAAACAAACATTGAAGCGTTAAAGCAACTATTCCCAGAAGTTGTCACGGAGGGGAAAATCGATTTTGACAAATTGAAGCTTGTTCTCGGCGAAGAGATCGAAACGCGCAACGAAAAGTACGAATTCACCTGGCACGGCAAAACACAAGCGATGAAACTCGCCCAAACGCCGTCCACTGGCACCTTGCGGCCGGACAAAGCATCAAGCAAAAACTGGGAGACAACGGAAAACTTGTATATCGAAGGCGACAACTTGGAAGTACTGAAACTATTGCAAAAATCGTATTTCGGCAAAATCAAAATGATTTACATCGACCCGCCGTACAATACGGGGAAAGACTTTGTGTACAAAGACGACTTTCGCGACAATATCCGAAATTACAAAGAAATCACGCAGCAAACGACTAAGGCAAATACGGAGACAAACGGGCGCTACCATACCGATTGGTTGAATATGATGTACCCGCGGTTGAAGTTGGCGAGGAATTTGTTGCGGGAGGATGGGGTTATATTTATAAGACCCGTGGTGCTAGTTGA
>NZ_ATCO01000230.1:0-3119 GCF_000422025.1 Geobacillus sp. WSUCF1
TGGATAATCAACACTCGTGATTCGTTTATATATGAGCGGCAGAAAAAGGTACCGTCAAGAATTTTGTGTAATGTAAGATAGATAGGGTATCTGTTGCAGCAAGAAAAAAAGCTTTTATCGATGAATATCGAAAAAGTTATTGCGTTCATCAAGCATGTGAAACAGTTGGAATTACATTAGGAACGTATTATACATGGTTGAAGCGTGACAAATCATTTAGCGAAGAATTTTATAAAATTAAAGAAAGGGGAGTTAAGTAACTAATTTCGGTTGACATAATATAAAGTGAAACGATAAAAAAATGATAAAACAGTAAGTTAACTTAATAATCGCGAATAAACTTTGATAATTCGTACAAAAGAATGATAATTGCAGACAAAAAATAAATTGAGTTAATTTATAATACATATTAGCACGCGCGTTCTTATTTGTCTAGAAAAAGATAGCAAAATATGTAAGAGAGAAGTAGAATAAAATGTTCTAACTATTCAATCCCTCGACACTATTATTCACGATACACAAAACCTATTGCTTTCTTTGTTTGAATATCCACCAAAATTTAAGCAATAAATAATTTCTTAATTTGAACTAAAACGTAGCAGGGTGAATTTCCTATTGCGAATTGTCCTGCATTTTCTTTTTATATGAGCGTTATTTATTTAAAGTACAAAAGATACCCGTGGTGCTAGATAAAATCAGACAAGCATAAAAATAGCCCTTGCATGAGGAACTCCTTAAAATGAAAGTGCAACCAAACATCAAAAGGAGAGGTTCCCATGCAAGAGCACTTTCATTTTACAACAGATCGAGCCAAACTTCAAAAACAATATGCATCGATTTTGCTTTTTGTATCGGCTCAACTATCGAGTATCCAGATTCCTCTTCAACGTCGAAATCGTCATTTGTTGAAACAGAAAGACGAAGTCATCATCACCATCCATGTCCTTGGAAAGTTGTTGGGCTTCACTTCCGAACGGGCTTGGCATCGGTTTGTGATTGGGAATTTGTTTCCCAAGGACTTATTCCCTGAGCGTTCTCGGTACAACCGTCGCTGCCGAGCGCTTAGCTTTGCGATCAAGTGGATTCGGCACCAGCTAGCCAAGCGTGGGCAACACCATGCGTATGCGGTCGTGGACAGCTTGCCGATCGAGCTGTGTCATTCAGCTCGAATGCATCGCGTCAAACGATTCCGTGGAATTGCCGATATTGGCTATTGTGCTTCCAAAAGGGTCACTTTCTATGGGTGGAAACTTCACCTGCAGGTCACCGACCAAGGGCTTCCGATGGGATATGTTGTCACCGAAGCGTCTTGTCACGACCGGGTGGCCGCTGAAACCGTCATGACGCAAATTCCACATCCGTATAACCTAGGTGGCAAAGGTATATCAGCCAAAAGCTGCAAAAGAAGCTGTACGAAGAGCACCGAGTCGCTTTTTGGACGCCCGTTCGAAAAAATCAGCGAATTCGCCAATCGGACGCATGGAAACAGTGGATGAAGCGAAAACGTAAAGTGGTGGAAACCGTGTTTTCGATTTTAGTCGATTCGTATCGGATCACCGAGATTCGAGCGAACTCGGTTTCTGGATTTGAAACGGCACTGGATGGTATTTTACTGGCTTACTCGCTTGTTGTTCTTGGGCTAGTTGAGCGTTAAGACTCAACTAGCACCACGGGTAAATAAAGATATATTTCAAGATTATGATATTGTATATTTAGTTACAGATGTTGAACCATTTAAAGATGAAAACTATATTTTGTCTCGCTTTGGGGAAGTAATGCTTATGGAAAAACCTGAAGATAAAATTTTTCCACCTCCCATTGGCGATGGCCGTTATACATATTTAATGCAATTTATGGATGGAAACCGAATTGATATGCATTTTATGCACACTAGTAAAGTGGATGAACTAATTAAGGATAGTTTGACAAAGGTTCTACTAGACAAAGACCACAATATTCCAGATATCCCACCTCCAAGTGAACAAAGTTATCTTATAAAAAAACCAACGGAAAAATTATATAACGATTGTTGTAATAGTTTTATATGGGGATTAGGATCTCATATTCCAAAAACTATTTGGAGACAAGAATTACCATTGTTAATGCGTTTAATAGATGTTGTTTTACGTGAGCCATTAATTCAAATGCTTGAGTGGCATATAGGAATTAAAACAGATTATAAATACTCAATTGGAAAAGGGGGAAGACATTTAAAAAAGTTCTTAGAGCCTGAAATTTGGAATGACTTTGAGAAGACGTATACAAATGCGAATTATGATAATATTTGGGATTCGTTATTTTTATTTCATGACTTATTCAAAAAAACAGCTAAACATGTTGGGCAAGTATATGGTTTTCCGTTTCCTGAAGAAGAATGCAAAAGAGCATTAGAGTTTCTAAAACACGTAAAAGACTTGCCGCAAGATGCAAAATCAATCTTTTAAATAAAGATACGATGGAGGGGAAAAGAGATGGGAGATGTAGCGATAAGAACAGCGAATCAAGAAGATATTCCGCAGCTTTGCAATTTATACAGATAATTGTTTTTAGCAGTTAAAAAATGAATGTATCAAATGACAAATAAGAGTATCCGTTTCATTGAATATTAACTCATACGCCACATTACTTGATATGGAGCATCTGCGGTCATGATTCTACGTAAAAGGGGAAATAAATTATATATGGTTTCACAGGCAAGATAGTCTATCATGACCGCCTATAAAGTTATAAATTTATAACAGAAATAGATGCATATGCTTAATTGCTAAATTGTGCTCCTTATCCCGCAGAAAACATCTCTTTTGATGAGAGTTTAATGTTTTCATATTTAGAAAATCCAGAAATTCTTTAATTTCTGTTCCTTTCTAACACGCCGATTTGATGACTAGTGATAAAGATCCAAGGTGATTCAACTCTTTGAGTATTAGTATTTATTGGCAGTAAAAAGTGAGGAAAAAGCCGTTCCTTATTATTAACTTTTTCATATATTTGGATTGTTTTATTGTTAAAATCAACCTTCTCCCGCTTCAAATCAACAACTTCCTGTCTGTGCATTCCAGTCGCAGCAAGCAATTAAAAAGCAGATGATATCGCCAGCTTTAACTCACATTTCGCACCCT
>NZ_ATCO01000231.1:0-4494 GCF_000422025.1 Geobacillus sp. WSUCF1
TCTTCATTATGGGAAGAAAAAGGGGATTTTCATGCCCGGGTGGAGGGCAAAACGTTGCTCATGGATCTTTTCCGTCTTAAGGCAAATTGTGATCATTCCGTCATAGTAAACTCCCAACTTTATGTCTTTGCCGGGCAGAGGAGTAATGAGTGCATGGTACATGGAAAAAGATGGCTGTGCGGAAGGCGGATACGCACCCCTCCATACAGCCCTTGCTGAAAGCTTCACTGTTTTTGCAAGAAATATTTCTCAATATCATCCAACATCAAATGAGCCGCGAGCACACCGCCAGCCGTGTTCCAAATCGTGTCGCTCACTTTGTACACCTTGCCTTGTTTCGCGACGTTTAAGTTTTGAAAGAGCGGGTCGTTGATCCATTCTTTTTCAAGTTCGCTCGCTTTGCCGTCCCCCGTCTCATATGTAAAGTAGAACAGGATGTCGCCATCCATTGCTGGAATGCGTTCTTTCGTCACGCCGGTTTCCGCAAAGTCGTTTACGTTTTGCGATTCCGGGCGGCGAAGCCAAGTTGATCCAAAATGACGCCGGAGAACGAGTCTTTATGGTAAATGCGCACGTCGCCGGCCATAAAGCGGACGATCGATACTTTCATCTTCAGCTTGTCGCCAAGTTTTGCTTTTAAGTCTTCAATGCGTTTGTCATATTCAGCAATGATTTGTTTCCCTTTTTCCTCTTGGTTCACAGCTTTCGCATACAGCATAAAGTTGTCTTTCCAGTTGCCGCGCAGCGTTTCTGAGAACACGGTCGGGGCGATTTGGTTCAACTGTTCATAAATTTTTTCATGGCGCAGTTTGTTGCCGATAATCAAATCTGGTTTCAAGGCGGCGATCGCTTCCACGTTCGGCTCTGACTCCAAACCGAGCTCTTTGACGCCTTCCATTTTATCTTTAATATGGTCGTACCACGGATCGCCCGTCCACGATTTGACGGCGCCGACTGGTTTCACGCCTAGCGCGAGCAGCGCTTCCGTTCCTTCGTTCGTTAAAATGACGACTCGTTTTGGCGTTCCTTTGATTTCGGCCGTGCCCATGGCGTGTTCGACCGTGTAGCTCACTTCCGCTTTCGCCCCATTGTTTTCCGCTGGTTTGGCTGTTTTTTCTTCCTGCTTTCCGCCGCAGCCGGCAAGAAGCAGGAGGGAAAGGATGAAGGCGGAAAGAAGGGTGAGATGCCTTGATTTCATTAGCTAATCCCCCTTTGAATTTGATAATGAATTTCATTTACGTTGATATAATAAATAAAATTGAGAATCATTGTCAACTATAAATGAAAAAATGATAAAAAAATCATAAGAAAATGCGAAAAAACATTGACGATGAGAGTCATTATCAAATAGACTTGACGATAGAGATATAGAGAATGAAGCAAGGGAGATCTCAGAGATGCTGTCGACAAACCGTCAAAAAATGGTTGGCCTCATCGGTTTGCTGATTGTGCTGCTTGCCGCCATGTGGATGAGCATCGTTTGTGGATATACCGACACGAGTTGGCGGCAGGCGATGGCGGCTCTTATCGACAATAACGGATCGAACGCCCATTTAGTCGTGGCGACGGTTCGGCTGCCGCGAGCGTTGATTGCGGCAGTCGTTGGCGCAAGCCTAGCGATGGCTGGGGCGCTCATGCAAGCGCTGACGCGAAACCCGCTCGCTTCGCCAGGCATTTTCGGCATTAACGCCGGGGCCGGTTTTTTCATTGTTGTGATGGTCACCTTTTTTTCCATTTCTTCATTGCAAATGTTGTCATGGATCGCGTTTATTGGGGCGGCGGCCGCGGCGGCGATCGTGTTTGTGATCAGCGCCGCAGGGAAAGACGGGCTGACACCGCTGAAGATGACGCTTGCCGGCACGGCGGTCGCGGCTTTATTTGCCTCGCTGACGCAAGGAATGCTGGCGATGAATGAAAAAGCGCTTGAAGAAGTGCTCTTTTGGCTGGCCGGGTCGGTCGCTGGCCGGAAGCTCGAGTTGTTGACGGCCGTTTTTCCGTATTTGGCGGCCGCCTGGGCTGGGGCCATGCTGCTGGCGCGCCATGTCAACATCTTAATGATGGGAGACGATGTAGCGAAAGGACTCGGACAGCGAACGAATTTGATCAAGCTGCCGCCGTTCTGTTAGTCGTGCTGCTGGCTGGCGGATCGGTCGCCGTCGCCGGTCCGATCGGCTTTATCGGTATCATGGTGCCGCATATGGCGCGGGCGTTGGCCGGCGTCGACCACCGCTGGCTGCTCCCGTATTGCGCCTTGCTCGGCGGGATTTTGCTTCTTATGGCCGATATTGGGGCGCGCTACGTTCTGATGCCGCGCGAAGTGCCGGTCGGCATCGTCACCGCCTTGCTCGGCGTTCCATTTTTCATCTACATTGCCCGCAGGGGGATCGCCGCAAAATGAAAAAATACATCACGGTCCGAATGGGAAAACACATCTCGTTTTTCTATGACAAAAAAGCTGTTGCGGTGCTCGCCGCGCTCATAGCAGCGGCCGTCTTCCTTTTCGTTATCAGCATTGGCAGCGGCGAAATGCGCATGTCCCCGCTTGAGGCCGCTGCCGCGCTGTTCGGATACGGAGAGGAAATTCATCAGACGGTGATTGTGACGTTCCGCCTGCCGCGCGTATTGGTTGCCTGGATGGCGGGGATGGCGCTGGCTGTCGCCGGCGCGGTTTTGCAAGGAATGGTGCGCAATCCGCTCGCTTCACCGGATGTGCTCGGCATCACCGGCGGAGCGGTGGCCGCGGTTGTTGGCTTTTTGGCGCTGTTTAGCGATGAAAACAACTCTCTCACCGTCAGCATCCACTGGCTGCCGCTTGCCGCCTTTCTCGGCGCTACGGCCGCTGCTTGGCTCGTATATATGCTGGCGTGGAAAAACGGCCTCGCCCCGCTTCGGCTCGTGCTTGTCGGCATCGGCGTTTCTGCGCTCATGCAGGCGTTGACGACACTGTTGATGATCACAGGACCCATCTATCGGGCGAGCCAGGCAAACGTGTGGATTACGGGCAGTGTGTATGGTGCTTCTTGGCAACACGTTTCGCTCATGGCGCCATGGGTCATCGGACTGCTCCTTGTGGCGATGTTGGCCGCGCGGCATGTCAATGTGCAGGAGCTGGGCGATGAGCTGGCGATTGGGCTTGGCGGGGCGGTCGAACGGCAACGGCTAGGACTTGTTTTGCTTAGCACCGCGCTCACCGGCGGCGCGGTCGCTTTCGCCGGCGGCATCGGCTTTGTCGGGCTGATGGCGCCGCATATGGCGCGCCGCCTTGTCGGTTCGGCGTTTGGCGCGCTTCTTCCGACCGCTGCGCTGTTAGGCGGTGTGTTCGTCATGGGGGCGGATTTGGCTGGGCGGCTGCTTTTGGCGCCGACGGAAATTCCGGCCGGAGTGTTTACCGCGGCGATTGGAGCACCGTATTTCATTTATTTATTGTACCGAAGTCGGAAATTATAAGGAGGGATGCGCATGCATGGGTTGCAGGCGAAAGAGTTGACGCTATCCTATGGCGAGGCGATCGTGATTGACCGTTTAGACTTGACGATTCCGAAAGGAAAAATCACGGTGTTCATCGGCGCGAACGGCTGCGGCAAGTCGACGTTGCTGCGCGCCTTGGCCCGGCTGCTAAAACCAACAAGCGGCGCTGTGCTGCTGGATGGAAAAGAAATCGCCAAACAGCCGACAAAAGAAATCGCCCGCCGGCTCGCCATTTTGCCGCAGTCACCTGTCGCTCCGGAAGGACTGACCGTTTTGCAACTTGTGAAGCAAGGGCGCTACCCGTATCAAACGTGGTTCAAGCAATGGAGTGACGAAGATGAGCGCGCCGTTGCGCGCGCCTTGGCGGCCACAGGCTGAAAGAGCTTGCCGAGCGGCCGGTTGATTCGCTGTCCGGTGGCCAGCGCCAACGCGCATGGATTGCCATGACGCTGGCGCAAGAAACAGACATCATCTTGCTTGACGAGCCGACGACGTATTTGGATCTCGCGCATCAAATTGACATTTTAGATTTATTGTTTGAGCTGAATGAAAAAGAACGGCGGACGATCGTCATGGTGCTTCACGATTTAAATTTGGCGTGCCGCTATGCGCATCATCTCGTCGCCATTCGCAACAAAACGGTGTACGCCGAAGGGAAGCCGGAGGATGTCATTTCCTGCCAGCTCGTGAAAGATGTGTTCCAAATGGATTGCCAAATCACGTATGATCCGCTCTTTGGCACTCCGCTTTGCATTCCGTACGGCAAAGGGCGGCGCATCCTACAGAAAGAAGGCGTATCGTGATGAGGTTAAGTGAAGAAGAAGTGAAAGCGTTGGAAACGTACCGTTTTTCGAGCGAAGCTGCTGATGTCTCGTCATCGATGTTGTTGGCCTGGCTGCTGAATGATGACGGGCAGCTCGCGAAGTATGTGGCGCACGTCCACGCCGAGATGGGGGCGGCAAACGACGCGGTTGCCGCTTCGATGCTCGTCAAGCGCCTAAGCTTTTTGGCGCCGATGGCCTTATA
>NZ_ATCO01000232.1:0-3686 GCF_000422025.1 Geobacillus sp. WSUCF1
ATTGGTTACAATAACAAAGAGAGGTGACGGAACGAGAAAGGAGTACAAAAGGATGCACTACGCCATTCCGACAGTGGTGGTCAGCGAATGCCTCGGCTTTTCTGCCTGCCGGTATAACGGCGATATCATTCACAATTCGTTTGTCTCTCGTTTAGGGGAGTTTGCTCGCCTTGTGCCTGTATGCCCAGAAGTGGCCATTGGGCTTGGGGTTCCGCGGGAGACGGTCCGACTTGTGAAACGAGGCGAGGAAAGGCGGCTTGTGCAGTCGTCGACGAACCGAGATTGGACGAGGGAAATGAATTTGCCACCTCCTTTGTTTTTGACAGAGGCGGAGCGGGCCGCGCCCCCTGGATACTCTTTGTTCAGCGCGGTGCAGTTTGGATACGTTTTGATTTTGGCTGCCGCTTCGGCCGAACGGAACGAGTCGAAGAAAAAGCTGGCTGCGAGCGCAAAGGAAAGGACAAGCGGGATCACGAATCTCATCATGTGTTCCTCCTCTTTGCAACATAATGGTAAGCTTTTCTAGAATCATATTTTGCCATATTGGCTTTTGTCTATCAACCAAAAACGAACAAGCAAATGATGACGGGCCAAGAAAGGGGAAACGGTATGCACGGAGCAGACATCAAAGCGATCGTCTGCCGCCTGTTGTAGGCGGTGTATTTTTTGTTTTGTATATTCAGAAAATTATTGAAAATATTCATGAAAGCGTGTACAATAAAAAATAGTCGGCTATATACCAACTGGTCAGTAAAAAAAGCTATCCAATGCTGCTTGCGTGGAGGCTGCCGCAGTGAACGATCGCGTGAAAAGGAGGAGGAAAACGGAATGAATACGAGACATTACCCGTATTGGCCGAAACGGCTCTCAAAAACGCTGGCTGTGCCGGAGACGACGCTGGTCGACCATTTGGAAACAACGGCGAAGCGCTATCCGAACAAAACGGCGATTTACTATTACGGAGCCGTGTATTCGTACAAACAGTTGCTCGATGAAGTGAACGCGTTGGCCGGCTATTTGCAGCAAAAGCTGTCCGTCAAACCGGGCGACCGCGTTCTCTTGTACATGCAAAATTCTCCGCAGTTTGTCATCTCCTACTATGCCATTTTGCGCGCTGAAGCGATCGTCGTGCCGATCAATCCGATGAACACCTCAGAGGAGCTTTCCTTTTACGTCCATGATTGCGAAACGAGAGTCGCCATCGTTGGACAGGAGCTGCTTGACAAAGCGGCCCCGCTCCTTGGACGAACGGCGTTGGAACAAATCATCGTCGCCGCTTATTCTGATTATGCTTCCGATGAATCGCCGGTTTCGCTTCCGGCTGAAGTGGCGGCGCCGCGGCGGGCCATTGGGGATGAGCGCATTCTTTTATGGGCGGACTGCCTCGGCGCCCAATTGCCGCCGCTTCCATACAACGGCCATGTTGATGACATCGCCGTCTTGCCATACACATCCGGGACGACCGGGGTGCCAAAAGGCTGCATCCACCCGCACCGGACGGTGAACGCCAACATCGTCGGCGCCTACCACTGGGGCGATGTGACGAGCGATTCGGTCGCGTTGGCGACGCTGCCGTTTTTCCATGTCACGGGGATGGTCCATAGCATGCATACGCCGATTTTCGCCGGCGCCGCCATGGTGTTGATGACGCGCTGGGATCGGGACGCGGCCGCCCGACTGATTGAATTGCACCGCTGCACGCATTGGGTGAACATCAGCACGATGCTGATCGACTTTTTGGCCAACCCGGCGCTTGGCCGGTATGACATTTCCTCGCTTGCGAGCATTTCCGGCGGCGGAGCGGCGCTTCCGGAAGCGGTCGGGGAAAAATTGTTCCAGCTCACCGGCGTCCGTTATTTTGAAGGCTACGGGCTGACGGAGACGATTTCGCAGACGCATTTCAATCCGCCGGACCGGCCGAAATTGCAATGTCTCGGCGTTCCGTCGTTTGACGTCGACGCGCGCATCATCGACCCGGCGACGGGGCGGGAGCTTGGCGTCGGCGAAGTCGGGGAGATCGTCGTTTGTGGTCCGCAAGTGTTCCGCGGCTATTACCGGCGTGAAAAAGAAACGGAAGAAGCGTTCATCGAGCTCGACGGCAAGCGGTTTTTCCGCACCGGCGACATCGGGCGGATGGATGAGGAAGGCTACTTTTTCATCGTCGACCGCGTCAAACGGATGATCAACGCTTCTGGATACAAAGTGTGGCCGACCGAAGTCGAGTCGCTTTTGTACAAACATCCGGCTGTTCAGCAGGCGTGCGTCGTCGGCGTGCCGGATCCGCGCCGCGGCGAAACGGTGAAGGCGTTTATCGTCCTTCATGACGAGTATGTCGGCAAAGTAACGGAAGAAGAGATCATTGAATGGTCCAAGACGCAAATGGCGGCGTACAAATATCCGCGCCTCGTCGAATTCCGCTCGTCGCTGCCGATGACGTCAAGCGGCAAGTTGCTTTGGCGAAAATTGCAGGAAGAGGAATATGAAAAAGCGGGGAAAGGGGTGAACGCCTGATGGCGAAGACGGTCGAAACCGTCCTTGGCCCAGTGCCGGTGGAACAGCTTGGCAAAACGCTCATCCACGAGCATTTCCTCTTCGGCTATCCAGGGTTTCAAGGCGATGTGACGCGCGGCACGTTCCGCGAAGACGAGGCGCTTCGCGTCGCAGTCGAGGCGGCGGAAAAGATGAAGCGGCACGGCATTCAAACGGTTGTCGATCCGACGCCGAACGACTGCGGGCGCAACCCGGCATTTTTGCGGCGCGTTGCTGAAGAGACGGGACTGAACATTATTTGCGCCACCGGCTATTATTATGAAGGGGAAGGGGCGCCGCCGTACTTCCAATTCCGCCGGCTTCTCGGAACAGCGGAAGATGATATTTACGACATGTTTATGGCCGAGCTGACCGAGGGCATTGCCGATACCGGAATCAAGGCGGGTGTCATCAAGCTCGCCTCGAGCAAAGGGTGCATCACCGAGTACGAAAAGATGTTCTTCCGCGCTGCCGCCCGCGCGCAAAAAGAGACGGGTGCGGTCATCATCACCCATACGCAAGAAGGAACGATGGGGCCGGAACAAGCCGCCTATTTGCTTGAGCACGGCGCCGATCCGAAAAAAATTGTCATCGGCCATATGTGCGGCAACACGGACCCGGACTATCATCGAAAGACGCTTGCTTACGGCGTTTACATTGCGTTTGACCGCTTCGGCATCCAAGGGATGGTCGGCGCGCCGACTGATGAGGAGCGGGTGCGGACGCTCCTTGCTCTGCTCCGCGATGGGTACGAGAAACAAATGATGCTGTCGCATGACACTGTCAACGTTTGGCTTGGCCGGCCGTTTACGCTGCCGGAGCCGTTTGCGGAAATGATGAAAAATTGGCATGTCGAGCATTTGTTTGTGAACCTCATTCCCGCGCTGAAAAATGAAGGAATCCGCGACGAAGTGCTTGAGCAAATGTTCATCGGCAATCCGGCGGCGCTGTTCTCGCTTGACGCCGTTTGCAAGGTCGGTAAAAACCGCGCTTTCTGCAAAATCGTTGTTGCGAACGCGCGGAAAAGCGGTTGTTGATCATCCTGAACCGAGAAAACCCCCACTTCCACGCGTGAGCGTAGGTGGGAGAGCGTTCAAGAGCTCAAGAGCGAAATCTCCATGGTTCGCGCGTTTTTTCGTTCCATCACCAGCTTTTTT
>NZ_ATCO01000233.1:0-363 GCF_000422025.1 Geobacillus sp. WSUCF1
TTCAGTTTTGAAGGAATGAGAAATTCCTTCAAAAGCGCCTGTGCCTGCGTCTGCTAGCAGGTTCAGGGAAGCAAGATTCCTCGGCACAAGACTGCAGAGAAGTGAATTCAAGAAGTAGTCTCGTTTGCGTCTGCGTCTACAAGCGGATTCGGAGAAGCCGAATTCCTCGACGCAAACCAGCGAAGAAGCGAATTCAAAGGAGCTACTTTGCATCTGCGTCTTCTAGCAGATTCGAGGAAGTGGGATTCCTCGACGCAAGACTGCAGAGAAGCAAATTCAAGAAGCAGTCTCGTTCCTTGAAAACTAGATAACCGATAAAGCAAAGGAAGAAGCCGAGAGCGCAATAGGTTAAGCTAGAAAGGG
>NZ_ATCO01000234.1:0-284 GCF_000422025.1 Geobacillus sp. WSUCF1
CAAGACTGCAGAGAAGTGAATTCAATGAAGTAGTCTCGTTTGCGTCTGCGTCTACAAGCGGATTCGGAGAAGCCGAATTCCTCGATGCAAGACTGCAGAGAAGCAAATTCAAGAAGCAGTCTCGTTCCTTGAAAACTAGATAACCGGAAAAGCGGAGGCGAGCGTTTCGCCGCGATGGGCAAATGTTCTTCGCCTGGAGGGATTTACAATCCCGAAGGCGAAGGTTATTTGACCCCGAGCGGCGGCGAGCCGGAGCTAGACAGCAAGGAAGAAGCCGAGAGCGC
>NZ_ATCO01000235.1:0-9722 GCF_000422025.1 Geobacillus sp. WSUCF1
TTTTTTTGTTTGGACGGGAGTCCGTTTTTTTCCATTCCCATGAATAATTTTCCTGTTGGGTTGAACAATAAGGAAAGACATGAGTAAAAGCGAAAGGGGGAGAAAAGGTGCCGTCCATCGAAAAGAGACTCCTGCTCTTCTCTTTCGTTGCCATCGCCTTGTACGTGTCGCCGTACTTTGTGCTCGGTGAAGATGCGCATATGCGCGTTCATGACAATTTGGATTCCAACATCGCTTGGTATAAGGTGCTCACTCGAAGCGGTGAGCTGTTCGGACCGGTCGATGGGGTCATTCCGCAAATCATCAACGGCCTGCCGCGCAACGCGTTCGGCACAGAATTCAGCGGCATCGTTTGGCTTCACGCCCTGTTTCCATCCATTTACGCCTATGGGCTCAGTCAAGCCGCAACCCGCGTATTGGCGTTCATCGGCATGTATTTGCTGCTGCGAAAACATGTGCTGCCGGGCGAGCGCTGGGGATGGATTCGCATCGGCTCTTCGTTGACGTTTGCCTTGACGCCGTTTTGGCCATCGGGAATGTTAAGTACGCTCGGGATGCCGCTTGCGCTTTGGGCGTTTTTAAACATTCGGGGCGGCGAGCGTTCATGGGTGAACTGGGCGGTGTTGACGCTTTTGCCGCTCTATTCGAGCTTCGTGCTTGGATTTTTCTTTTTCTTGAGCGCGCTTGGGATTTGGTGGCTCATTGATGTCATCCGCGGCAAGGGTTGGAATTGGCGGTTTTTGGCGGCCATCGTCTATATGACGATGCTCTATTTGGCGGTCGATTACCGGCTTGTCCATTCGCTCTTGTTTTCCAATGAGCCGACAAGCCGCGACGAATATTTCCACGCCCGTCTGCCGCTTTGGCGCGTCATCCGGCTGACGTTCAAAAACTATGTGCTCGGCCACACCCACGTCATGACCGTGCATGGGCTCGTCATTTTACCGGTGACGCTCGTTGCCTTGTACATTGTATGGAAGCGGAAAAGCTGGCGGCGGGAGAAACTGTTTTTGATTTTGCACGGGTTGAACTTCGCGTTGTCGACATGGTATGCGTTTTGGTTTTACAAAGGATGGCTGCCGCTCACCGAACGGTTTGATTTGCTCGATAAGTTCAATTTCGCCCGCTACCATTTTTTGCGGCCAATGGTGATTTACGTCTTGTTTGCACTGGCGCTGAAAATTTTTTGGCAGGAAGGCCGAAGGTGGCGGGCGGTCGGTGCGGCGGCCATTGTCTTGCAGCTTGTCGTGCTTGCTTTATGCAATGAGGAAATCGTCTACCGCGACAAGCCGTCGTTTCGCGAGTTTTACGCGGAAAAGCAGTTTGCCGCCATTCGCCGCTATATCGGCCGCCCGGTGCATACATACCGTGTCGCCAGCATCGGCATCCACCCGGCGATCGCTCAATACAACGGCTTTTACACACTCGATACGTACAACAACTTTTATCCGCTCGAATACAAGCATCGGTTTCGCCGCATCATCGCCAAGGAGCTCGCGAAAAACAAAAAACTGCGCCAGTATTTCGATGAATGGGGCGGGCGCTGCTATTTGTTCGTCGATGAGCTGGGCAAGCGGTATATGTTTCAGAAAAACTCGAAGCGGACGATTCGCAACTTGGAATTGAACACAAACGTGTTTTATGACATGGGCGGGCGCTACATTTTTTCAGCGCTGCCGATTGAAAATGCCAGCAAAAACGCCTTGAGCCTTGAGCGGGTGTTCCGTTCCAAAGAGTCCGCGTGGACCATCTATTTATACAAAGTCGTGCCGGAGGGAGGAAGGTGACATGTTCGAACCGACGTTGGCTATTGTTGTGCCGTGTTACAACGAAGAAGAGGTGCTGCCGGAGACGATCCGCCGCTTACGGGAGTTGCGCGAACAATTGATTGAAGAGCAGCTCATTTCATCCAACAGCGCGCTTTTGTTCGTCGATGACGGCAGCTGTGATGACACATGGAAGATCATATACAAAGCGAGTTTGCGCCACCCGGAAGTGAAAGGGCTGAAACTGGCGCATAACGCCGGGCATCAAAACGCGCTGCTTGCTGGGCTGTTCGCCGCGAAAAGGCATGCCGATTGCCTCATTTCGATCGACGCCGATTTGCAAGATGATGTAGCGGCGATTCGGGAATTTGTGCAAAAGTTTCGCGAAGGCTATGACATCGTCTACGGCGTGCGCCGGCGGCGCGATGCCGATACATGGTTCAAGCGCCATACGGCGCAAGGGTTTTATCGGTTGATGAAGGCGTTTGGCGTCGATATCGTTTACAATCACGCCGACTATCGCCTTATGAGCCGGCGCGCTGTGGACGCGCTTGAACAGTTCGGGGAAGTGAACTTGTTTTTGCGCGGCATCGTTCCACTTTTGGGCTTTCGGTCGGCGACGGTTTATTATGACCGAAAAGAGCGGCCGGCCGGGAAAACGAAATATCCGCTGAAAAAAATGATCGCCTTTGCGCTTGACGGCGTGACGTCGTTCAGCGTCACCCCGATCCGTTTCATTTCGCTCGTTGGGTTTCTCTCGTTTGTCGTCAGCTTGATGTTTGGCGCCTATTTTCTTTTTCTCAAATGGGTCGGGCATACGGAAACGGGTTGGACGTCGCTCATTACGTCCATCTGGCTGTTAGGGGGCTTGCAGCTGATGGCGCTCGGGCTGATTGGTGAATATATTGGAAAAATTTACAAAGAAACGAAACGGAGGCCGCGTTATATCATCGATTTGGATTTGTGGAATTGGCCGCTGCCGCAGCGGCTGTCGCCGGCGGCGCCGCCCGAAGAGGGAGGCGCGGCCGAATGGCCGCGTTCGTAATGGAACAAAAAGGGAGGTGCGCTTTGGCGGCCGCCTTTTTTCTTTGTCTTGCAATTCAAAAAAAGAAAGAGTAGACTGATGGATGGGGAGAATGGATCATTCCATTGGCCGAAAATACGGCGAAAGTCAGTGTATGGCCGGCGAAAAGGCTTGGAAAGGGGAGAAACCGGAAATGGCCAATTGGCATGAATGGGCGGAACTGCTCGAGCGGGTAAGAGAGGAGAATCCGCTCGTCCATAATATCACGAATGTCGTTGTGACGAATTTTACGGCAAATGGGCTGCTTGCGCTTGGCGCTTCGCCGGTGATGGCGTATGCGAAAGAGGAAGTGGGCGAGATGGCGAAGCTCGCTGGAGCGCTTGTCCTCAATATTGGGACGTTGAATGACAAAGAGGTGGAAGCGATGCTTGTCGCCGGCCAGGCGGCCAATGAAGCCGGCGTGCCGGTCATTTTCGACCCGGTCGGGGCCGGGGCCACGCGCTACCGGACGGAGACGGCGCGCCGCATCGCGGAACAAGTCAAGCTCGCCGTGATCCGTGGCAATGCGGCGGAGATCGCCAATATGATCGGTGAGGCGTGGGCGATTAAAGGAGTTGACGCCGGCGGAGGAAGCGGCGATCGAGTGGCGTTGGCCAAACGGGCGGCGGAGCAGCTCGGCGCCGTTGTCGCGATTACTGGAAAAGAGGACGTCGTTGCGGACGGACAGACGACGTATCTGATTCAGAACGGCCATCCGTTGTTGACAAAAGTGACCGGAGCGGGCTGCTTGCTGACATCGGTTGTCGGAGCGTTTGCGGCCGTTGAGCGCGATGCGGCGGCAGCGGCGGTGGCCGCGCTTGTGTATTACGGCGTCGCAGCGGAGCAGGCGGCGGCCAAAGCCGGGGAGCGCGGACCGGGCAGCTTCCAGACGGCGTTTTTGGACGCGTTGGCGTATACAAGCGTCGATGATGTCAAACGGTATGGCCGGGTGGAACAACGGTAAAAGGGGAGGAGAAACACGATGGTGTACAAAGCGTTGACGATTGCCGGGTCGGACAGCGGCGGCGGCGCCGGCATCCAAGCCGATCTCAAAACGTTCCAGGAGCTCGGCGTCTTTGGCATGTCAGCGATCACGGCGGTGACGGCACAAAACACACTTGGCGTGCAAGGCGTCTACCCGCTGTCGGCGGAAGCAGTCGCCGCCCAGATCGAATCGGTGGCCGCCGATTTAGGCGCGGATGCGGTGAAAACCGGCATGCTCTTTAGTGCCGAGATCATTCGTACGGTTGCTGAACAAGTGAAAAAACAGAAATGGGAGCGGCTGGTCGTCGACCCGGTGATGATCGCCAAAGGCGGCGCTCCGCTGTTGCAAGAAGAGGCGGTGGCCGCGCTGAAAGAAGAGCTGCTGCCGATGGCGCTTGTCATTACACCGAACATTCCAGAAGCGGAAGCGTTGACGGGCGTTGTCATCCGCACGATGGATGACCGCCGTGAAGCCGCGCGCCTCCTCCACCGGATGGGCGCCCGCTATGTCGTCGTGAAAGGCGGCCATGACGATGATGGCGAAGAAACCGTCGACTTGCTGTATAACGGCAGCGAATTTTCCTATTTTAAAAGCAAGCGAATTGACACGCGCCATACGCACGGAACCGGCTGTACGTTTGCCGCGGCGATCGCCGCTGAGCTGGCGAAAGGGCGGCATCCTGTCGACGCTGTCGCGACGGCGAAGGCGTTTGTGCAATCGGCGATTGCCCATCCGCTCGGCATCGGCCAAGGCCATGGGCCGACGAACCATTGGGCGTACCGCCAATACGGAGAGTGAGAACGATGGCGCGCATCGCGAGCGGTGAAATGAAGGAGCGGCTGGCTGTTTACTTCATTATGGGAAGCCAAAACAGCGAACGTCCGGCCGCCGATGTGCTGAAAGAAGCGCTTGACGGCGGTGTGACGTTGTTTCAATTCCGCGAAAAAGGGCCGGGCGCTTTAAAAGGGGCGGACAAAGAGGAGCTCGCCCGGCAGCTGCAGCACCTTTGCCGCGCTTATGGGGTACCGTTTATCGTCAACGATGACGTCGAGCTGGCTCTCGCCATTGATGCCGACGGCGTCCACGTCGGTCAAGACGATGAGGACGCGCGGCGCGTGCGGGAAAAAATCGGCGATAAAATTTTGGGCGTCTCAGCGCACAACGTCGAAGAAGCGATGGCGGCCGTTGAGGCGGGCGCCAATTACCTCGGCGTCGGCCCGATTTACCCGACCAGTTCGAAAGAGGATGCAAAGGAAGCGCAAGGACCGGATGTTCTCCGCCGCTTGCGCGAAGCCGGCATCACCATTCCAATCGTCGCCATTGGCGGCATTACGGCTGCGAACGCCAAAACCGTTGTGGAAGCCGGGGCGGATGGGGTATCCGTCATCAGCGCCATCGCTTCGGCTCCGTCGCCAAAGGCGGCGGCCGCCGCCTTAGCGGAAGCGGTGCGGGCAGCTCGCACGCGCTGAATGAAAAAGTCGGTTTCCACTTGTAGGCAAAGCGCCATAAATGAAAAAAGGTGTCCCGTTGATAGTTCGGGACACCTTCTTTTTTGACGGCTAGGTCGTTGTCTGCCGCCAGTTCGGCCATCGCCATTCCAACAGCGGCCGCACGAGCCGGACGACCGGCTTGCTTCCAAGGATGAGCATCATGGCAACCGACAGTGCAAGCAGAAGCGGATAGCCGTGCACATCCATAATAAAGTCTGGGAATGGCGTCTCGTGCAAATATTTTAAAATAAACCCGTGCAAGATATAGATGTAAAACGTGCGCGCCCCGAGCACGGAAAACGAGAAGCGACGGCTCGGGATGAGCGACAGAAAGCCAAACATCATGAGCAGGCTCGCCCCATAAATGGCGAGGCGGCTCGCAATGCCGGCTGGTTCCGAGACGCCGAGCGTATCGTACGATTTCGAGCCGTACAGCCAATCTTGCGGCAAATCCGGAAACCCGAAATGGATGACGAAAAACATGCTAACAAGCACAAATAGCGAAACGAGGCGCACTGGGGCGGCAAACAAGCGCTCGATCGCCGACTTTTGAAAGAAAAATCCAAGCAAAAAGAACGGGAAAAACGTGAGCGTCCGCGACAAGCTCAGCCATTTTTCCGCTTCCATCATGCCGCTGGTCAAGCCGAGAAGAAGCGCCATCGGCAATGCGATCCGCTTTGGCAGCCGGCCGAACCATAACAGCAGCACGTTCCAGCTAAACAGGCTGAGCAAAAACCATAAACTCCAATGCGGGGTCAATAAGTCAAGTTCCAGCGACTGTTTGTCATACAGGAAGAAATAGTAGATCGAATACAGCAGCTGGAACAGAACGTACGGGATGAGCAATTTTTTCGTGATTTTTTGCAAGTAGCCGTGCTCATGGAATTTTTTGGCGAAATAGCCGGAAATGAAAATGAACGCTGGCATGTGGAAAAAGAAAATCCACGTATACAAGCTGTGCACCCATAAGACGCCGTCAATGTACGGGCGTAGAAAGTGGCCAAACACGACGAGGAGCATGAGCGCGCATTTCGCGTTGTCAAAATAATAGTCCCGCTCCTTCATAGTGTTTCCTCCTTTCTATACACACCAATTCGAATCATACTCCTTCTTTTTGAGGGAGTCAACGCAGGAAACGAAGCGATGGGATGGCCGCTGTCATCAGTTTGCCAAAGAAAGGGGATGATTCGGTGAAAAACGATCGGCACGAAATGGACGATATGACGCAGTTGCTTGAAATCATCAACGCCAAAGGAGACGAAGGAGAGCTTCATGAGATCGTCTGCAGCGACGAGTTGTTTTGGAAAAGCTTGCGGGCGCAGGCGGAGGACAGTGCGAAAGGAGGGGAGTAGATGGAACTGTTGCGGGCGAAGCGAATGGCTGAAGCTGGGGAGATCGTTCCGGTGATGTATAAAGGGAAACAAGTGGTGATTCAGCACGTCGATGATGAGCGCGAAATGGCTCGCGTTTATTTCACCGATGAGCCGGAACACGAACAAGACGTACCGGTGCGACTGCTTGAGGAACAATGAGAGATGGGCAAATTGTCGCCGTTTTGTCAAGGGAAAGACGATGACACCGTCCGTTCTTCTATGGTATAATGATTCAAGAAACGACGCTTGAACATGGGAGTGACAAACATGAACATCGGCTTTGGAGAAATTGCGCTCATCGTCTTTTTCGCTTTGCTCATTTTCGGACCGAAAAAGCTGCCGGAGTTAGGACAAGCGGCCGGGAAAACGTTGCGCGAATTTAAGAATGCGACAAAAGGCATCATCGACGATGACGAGACGACAAAAGCGCAAAAATAAGAGGTTGGGCATAGAGGCCTGGCCTCTTATTTTTGTATTTCGTCCGTGACTAGCCATTTCCTCCGCGATGCGGCAAAAAAGAGACAAGCTCTGTCAAGGGGCGCCATATACATATATATGGAGGTATGTTGGCTCGTTGGGATAAGCCGTGGCGGAGGGGTTTCGTGATGATCAAAAAAATGGCGGCGGTGATTGTCGGCAGTCTGCTTCTTGGCGTTGGCATCAACGTCTTTTTCGTCCCTCACCATTTGCTTGATGGGGGGATGATCGGGCTCGGGCTGATCGCCAAATACGTGTGGCACGTTCAGGCTGGGTTGACGATGATCGTCTTAAGCGTTCCGCTTTATGCAGCCGCATGGTTTTACTACCGCCCGTTTTTTTACAACAGCTTGCACGGACTTTTATTTTCCTCATGGATGATTGACGTATTGTCCGTTTTGCGCGGCGTGGTGGTGTTGGATTCGCTTCCAAGCGCGGTCATCGGCGGGGTGCTGGTCGGCGCGGGCATCGGCTTGATGCTGCGCGAGGAGACGAGCACGGGCGGGACCGACCTGCTCGCCCAGTTTATCGCTAGATGGACGAACTGGAACGTCGGGATCATCATTTTTGTCATTGACGCCTGCATTATTTCAGCTGGGAGCATGATCATCGACTCAGTGCCGTTTGTCCACTCGCTTGTCGTTGTCACGGTCGTCGGGGCGGTGACGACGATGTTGACGCGCGAAAAAACGATGGGGGTATAGCTCGAATCCCCATCGTTTTTCGTTTCAGCAGATAGGCGCTCCTCTATGGGAATGCGGCACCGAAGGCGCCGTTTCCGGCTGTTTGCTGATTGATGCTGTGGGGGAGTTTTAACATCGTTCGCACAGGAGATGAGAATTTTGTCCGTTTGACCTTTCCCAGCGACGAGTTCCCCAATCATTGGCGGAAGGAGCATCGGTTATCGCTTAGCCAGCTCGAGCGCGCGGTAGACGTTAATCAGCCCATAGCCGTAATACGGATCTTTTCCTCTCTCGCCTAAGTCATCAGCGCTTTCGAGAATAATGTCGCGCACTTCATCGTTCGAAAGCCGCGGGTTGACGGAGCGGATCAAAGCGGCGAGTGCGGTGACGTGCGGCGCGGCCATCGACGTGCCGGAAAGGGCGGCGTACCGGTGGCCGGCAAACGTGCTGGCAATGTTCGTTCCAGGCGCGACGACATCCACATAGTCGCCGTAGTTGGAATAAAGTGCATAGGAAAGATCCGGATTGACAGCGCCAACACTGATCACTTCTGGATACGCGGCCGGAAAGCTCGGCTGTGATGTGCTGTCGTTGCCGGAAGCGGCGACAAGCACGACATCATGGGCGTCGGCGTAGCGGATCGCCTCTTCAAGCACCGAGGACGGTTGGTAGTTGCCAAGGCTTAAATTGATGACCTTTGCCCCGTGGTCGACCGCCCAGCGGATGCCTTTCGCCACGTCGATGCTCGTTCCATAGCCGTCCGCATTTAATGCTTTGACGGCCATGATCGGGTTGAACCATGTTATGCCGGCGACTCCTTCGTCGTTGTTCGGCTGTGAGGCGATAATGCCAGCGACATGGGTGCCATGGCCATTTTCGTCATTCGGAGAGCGGTCGTCGGCCAATACGTTGTATCCGGGACCAAGGCGGCGGATTAAATCGGGATGGGTCAAATCGACCCCGCTGTCAATGATGGCGACAGGCACGGTTTGTTTGCCGCGCGACAACGTCCAGCCGTCTTCAGTATGAATGGCCGGAAGTTCCACTGGTAGCGGGCGTAAAACGAATCGTTCGGGATCAGCGCCGGCTTGTTCCACTCATTTTGCATGTAAATGTAGTGCGGTTCGCAATAATCAACCATCGGAAGGGATCGGAAATAGCGGCGCATCTCTTCGTACGTTTGCCCGCGCGAACGGAATACAAACACGTGGTCGACCTGCTTGATGAGCTGGCCGGCGATGGCTGCCTCCATTTGTTGAAGACGGCTTTTCGATGGCAATGCCCGAAAGCGGACGACGATCTCATTGGCGAAATAATGGCTTCGGTCACCGCGGCGATTATGGAGGATTTCCCGAATGCGCGGGTGCTTGTTCAACTGCTGTTTCAGCTGTTCGCCTGCGCTTAAGCTGTCTAAGGCGACAACGGTTGGATGGGTGGGTGCGACCTCGGCGTCAAACGGCTTCAGCCGTGGTGGAGCCGGGGCGTTTTCTTCTAGAGCCGGTCGCCCCAAGGCGGCTGCGGCAACGAGTAGAGCAACAACCGCGCTGGTCGCGGCCCATATTCGGTATCGGCGTTTCACGCTGTTCACCTCCTTGTTGTTAGGATGGGCGAATGGAGGGCAAATCATGAAAAATGGGATTCCACTTGCAGCGGGCGAATCCCATTTGTGCGTTCAGCGGCCGGCTGATTGCAACACTTGCTGCGCCGTTTGCATATCGACGCGCAGCTGCTCTTGGACGTTGGTCGGATGATAGTATCCTTTGTTGATTATGTATTGGCTAATTTGCTCGTGAAACGCAATCGCGTCATTTAACTTCCCTCCGAAAGAAGTCTCCTACTTCCAAACGTGAAGGTGCGCCAGCACCAGTGAAAGTGGGAGATGAAT
>NZ_ATCO01000236.1:0-3216 GCF_000422025.1 Geobacillus sp. WSUCF1
GCGAAATGCCACCGAAAGCAAATCCTCGACGGCTTCCCCAAGACTGATCTCACCGAGCGGGACGCCGTAGTATTTCTCCCGCAGCTCGTCAAGATCATCGCGCAATTTTCCTTCATCGACTCCGTCAGGAACAATCCCTAAGCCGTAGATCGCACCCAACACCCCATCCGTGTTTTGCCGCATTAAGGCGATGATGAGTGAAGAAAGATGATGTTTGACATGGGGGCGAAGGCGGCCCATCAAGCCAAAGTCAATGAAGGAAAGCGTTCCATCGTCAAGAACAAATACATTGCCAGGATGAGGGTCGCCATGAAAAAATCCATGCTCAAACATTTGTTTAAAGGTTGCTTCAGCCAAACGCTCGGCGATCGTTTTTAAGGAGTGGCCGTTCGCTTTCAGCCGCTCGAGCTCCCCAAGTTTCATTCCTTCGACATATTCCATCGTGAGCACGGTTTTCGTCGTATAATCCCAAAACACCTTCGGGACATACACCGACGAATCGTCGGCAAACTGCTGTGCAAACCGTTCCGCATGGCGCGCCTCGACGGTATAATCCAGCTCCTGCCGTAATGAACGCGCCAGTTCATCGACAATTTCAGACAATTGGTAGGTTGCCGCCCAATCGAGACGACGTTCCGCCAGCACGGCCAAATCTTGCAAAATTTCCAGATCCGTCTCCACCCGCGCAGCGATGTGCGGACGCTGCACTTTCACCGCCACGGCTTGTCCGGAAGGAAGAACCGCCCGGTGCACTTGTCCGAGCGAAGCGGCAGCGAGCGGCGTTTCGTCAAATGAACGAAACAAGGTTTCAAGCGAGCCCCCAAGTTCTGTTTCCACCCTCCGGCGAACGTCGGCAAACGGAAACGGCGGAACTTGGTCTTGCAGTTTTTCGAGCTCGCTGATGATCGGAGCGGGAATCAAATCCGGCCGTGTGCTGGCAATTTGCCCGAGCTTCACGAACGTCGGGCCGAGCTCCTCGAGCACAAGGCGGAGCCGCTCCCCAACCGTTTTTCCTTCCTTTTTCCCTTGCTCCGCTCTCCATCGCGGCGGCAAAGAAAGAAAAGACGAAAAGCCGAGCTCATCGACGATCATCCCGAATCCGTGCCGAAGCAAGGAGACGGCGATTTCGTGATACCTTCCGATATGGCGCATCCGTTTTCCGATCATCGGGACATCTCTCCTAAGGCGGCAAAAAGCGAGCGGACAGGCCGCATCGGTTTACTGCCCGCTTTGTTCTTTTTCCTCCAGACGGCGGATTCGCTCTTCAAGCTGCCGCACGTCTTCTTTTGTTGCCAATTCAAGCTTGTCGATCACCTGCTTGATTTGCTCGCGTACAAGCCGCTGCACTTCCGTTTTCCGCGCTTCGGTCTGCTGCTTCCATTGATCGATCACTTCCTTCGATTCATCAAGCGACAATTCGCCTTTTTTGACAAGCTCGTCAATGATCTTTTCCACTTGTTCTTTGCTTGCAATCGCCAATCCCAGCCCGAATGCCAATCCTTTTTTCAAAATGCTCATTCGTTTGCAGCCTCCTTGTGCCATTGTATTTTCCTTATTGTACCATTCTTTGGCGATCCATGTCGAGCTAGACGGCAGCTCTTTTGTATAGGAGACAGGTCGATGCGGCATGCTATCGTTGGACAACGATGCAAAGGAGGGGGATTTTAATGGCTGATGAACCGTTGCATTACGGAGAAGACTATCATGTTATTCCCGCGACGTCTTTGGCAAGCGGCGTCGGCGTCAGCGTGCTGCCCGATTTGTACTGCCATACGATCCAAATCGTCAACATTTGCCTCGTCGGCCGCCCTGGCGACGGCGCATTCGTCTTGATCGATGCGGGAATGCCGGGGTCAGCGGACGATATTATTTCCGCTGTTGAAGACCGCTTTGGCAGCGGCAGCCGCCCGCAAGCCATTATTTTAACCCACGGCCACTTTGACCACGTCGGAGCCTTAATTGAACTCGTCCGGGAATGGAATGTGCCGGTGTACGCCCACAAAGACGAACTGCCGTATTTAACCGGCAAAGCGCGTTATCCCGAACCGGACGCGTCCGTTGAAGGCGGACTTCTCGCCAAAATCTCGCCGTTTTTCCCAAACGAACCGATCCAGCTTGGCAGCCGCGTCCAACCTCTACCTGAGGACGGCACTGTCCCGCATTTGCCGGAGTTCCGCTGGCTGCACACCCCCGGGCACACACCGGGCCACATCTCCTTGTTCCGTCCGCGCGATGCGGCCTTGATCGCTGGCGATGCGTTTGTCACGGTCCGCCAAGACTCACTGTACAAAGTATTGACCCAGCAAACCGAAATTACCGGCCCGCCGCGCTACTATACGATCGACTGGACGGCCGCCCGCGAATCGGTGCGCAAATTGGCCGCCCTCTTCCCATCGGTCGCTGTCACGGGACACGGCGCCCCAGTAGCGGGAGACGAGTTGCGCGATGGGCTGACGAAGCTCGCTTGTGATTTTGACCGCATCGCTGTCCCAGATTACGGAAAGTACGTCCATTAACGGAGCGATCCCGCCGGCGCTTACAATGGGAAATGAAAGGCTTCCCGGTTTGAAATGATCAGCGGCAGGCCGTGGCTAAGAAAAAAGGGTGTCCCAATCGGACACCCTTACACTGTCGACAACAGCCGCCAATTTGCTACTGAAAGCGGAATCCGTGCTGCTGCAACGTCAAGACGATGCGTTCCTTCGAAATCTTTTTTTCATCAAATTGAACCTTCACTTCCCCATCTTCCGTGTCGACGAGCGAGCGCTCCACGCCGTCGAGCCCACTAAGAAGATGTTCAATGCGCGCAATGGGCTGCGGCGACGTCGCCCCATCGATATAAAAGGTAGCTTCAGCCATCCTCTTCCCTCCTTCCGCAAAAACATGCCGTTCCCCGCCGCTTATTTTGCCCGATTCCCGCCCGCATAAACGGGCCTATCGCTCCGTTAGCGATGGCATAAAAAAAGATGGCAAGAATTGCTCTTGCCATCTGTCATAAAAAATGGGCCTAAGTGGACTTGAACCACCGACCTCACGCTTATCAGGCGTGCGCTCTGACCAGCTGAGCTATAGGCCCGTTTATGAATGGAGGGGGACGGATTCGAAACGCCGAACCCAAAGGGAGCGGATTTACAGTCCGCCGCGTTTAGCCACTTCGCTACCCCTCCATAAATAAAAAATGCCGACTGCAGGACTCGAACCCGCAACCTACTGATT
>NZ_ATCO01000237.1:0-5500 GCF_000422025.1 Geobacillus sp. WSUCF1
AAAAAAGAAAGGGTGGAATGAACATGGGATACGACGTCATCATCATCGGCGGCGGTCCGTCCGGGCTCATGGCGGCCATCGGCGCCGGCGAAGAAGGGGCGAAGGTGCTCTTGTTGGAAAAAGGAACGAAGCTCGGGCGCAAGCTCGCCATCTCCGGCGGCGGACGCTGCAACGTGACGAATCGGCTGCCGGTGGATGAAATGGTCCGCCATATTCCCGGCAACGGCCGCTTTTTATACAGCGCCTTTTCCGTATTTAACAATGAAGACATCATCCGCTTTTTTGAGCGGCTCGGCGTGCCGCTCAAGGAGGAAGACCACGGCCGCATGTTTCCCAAAAGCGACAGCGCCCAGTCGGTCGTCGACGCGCTTGTTCGCGAATTGTCGCGCCTTGGCGTCGATGTTCGGCTTGAATCGCCAGTGGCGGACGTGTTGTATGAACAAGGAAAAACAGTCGGTGTCACGCTGAAAAGCGGGGAGACGATCCACGCCCGTGCGGTTGTCGTCGCCGTCGGCGGCAAATCGGTGCCGCAAACCGGCTCAACGGGCGACGGCTATCCGTGGGCGGAAAAAGCGGGCCACACGGTGACCGAATTGTTTCCAACCGAAGTTCCGATCGTCTCGCATGAGCCGTTCATCAAAGAGCGGACGCTGCAAGGCTTGTCGCTGCGCGACGTCGCGTTAAGCGTCTTAAAGCCGAACGGCAAGCCGATCATCACCCACCGGATGGATATGCTGTTTACGCACTTCGGCATTTCCGGCCCAGCTGCTCTCCGCTGCAGCCAGTTTGTCGTTAAGGCGTTGAAAAAAGCGGCGGACGGCGCGGTCGAAATGAGCATCGACGCGCTTCCGGACGTGACGCAGGAAGAACTGTTTCAACAGTTCGCCAAGCTGTGCAAAGAGGAGCCGAAAAAGGCGATGAAAACGATCGCCAAAACGGTGCTTCCCGAGCGGTACGCCGTCTTTTTGCTCGAGCGTGCCGGCATCGACCCGCACGCCTCTGCCGGCACGGTCGGCCATGAGGCGCTGCGGGCGTTTGTCCGACAGTGCAAACAATTTACCTTTTACGTCCACGGCACGCTGCCGCTTGAGAAAGCATTCGTCACCGGCGGCGGCGTGTCGGTCAAAGAAATTGAGCCGAAAACAATGGCCTCCAAATGCATGGCCGGCCTTTACTTTTGCGGGGAAATTTTGGACATTCACGGCTACACGGGCGGCTACAACATCACCGCCGCCCTTGTCACCGGGCGGCTCGCCGGCGTGAACGCCGCCCGCTATGCATTGGCGGAAAAAAACGGGGCGAGCGGCTCCGCGGGGCAGACAGCAACGAATTGACCGCCGTCCTCATGCCCCTCGGGTGCTCCGGGGCGTCCGCTGACATTCCGACAACGCCCGTCTTCAAGGCGGGCGATCGCAAAATTTCGCCGCCTGAAATGGAAATGCCGCAACGAAAAAAGCGTCGCCCGCTTTGGGGGGATCAGCACGAAAACGGCCAAAGAATCCCGCAGTCTGGAGCCGTGTGAAGTGTCAAGTCCGGTAAATGACCATGGCGGAAAAACAGTAGATTTGCTCGCCTTCCGATTCCATCGCCGCCACGCTGTACTTGACATCGATCAACTGTCCGTCTTTCAATCGGGCTAAAAAATCATTGACCGCCGCTTCCAAATCTTTTTCATGCTCTTTATCAAACACTTTCACTTTGTACATCTCCATTCCCCCGTTTTCTTTTTCCTTTTCCACGCATTTAGGGAAAATCCTGCCCACAAAAGGCGTCACGCGCCCTCGAACAGCGGGACGCGTGACGTCAGAAACTTCATTCGTCTTAATACACTCCAACCGCATTGAACGCCTGTTTCACCGAGTTGACTTCTTGGCTTGTCGACCCGTACAAATCAGCGGCCGCTTGCACGCAGGCGGCGCGCAGCTGGCTGAAGTTCGACGTCGGCGTCAAATAGTAGACAAGCGCCCGGTAGAAACTTTCATCAAGCGGGCGAATTTCAAGCGGTCGCCGAGTTTCAACAGAGAGCTCCTCCTTCGAACAAGTGTCTGATTTTACCGAAAATTATATCCTTTCCTTTTTTTTCTTGCATCACACTTTGGTACTAAAACAAAATGGAAAAAGCGCCCCTAAAAGCTGGGACGCTTTTTCGCTCCTACCCCGCAAGCGGACCGGGGAAGCGCAAGCCGCCGACGCATGAAAAGGCCCGCGGCAGCCAGCCATTCCTCTGCCTCTTGACTGAACGGGGCCGTTCGGATGGATCCATTTCCCATCCGCTGACACGTTCCGTCGTTTTGGTCTCGACAAAAACGGGATCACTTGGATGACGGCCCGCCGCCATGCCCTGTTCTTTGAGCCGGAAGCGCTTATCGCTTCGGCACTGTTTCGCCTTCCCACTCGAGCATGCCGCCCGTCATGTTGCGGACGCGATAGCCAAGCTCTTGCAAGTAGCGGCAGACGTTTTCGCTCCGCCGTCCGGAGCGGCAGACGAAAATATATTCTTCGTTGCGGTCGAATTCCTCAAGCCGATCGGGGATGTCGCCCATTTTAATATGTTTGGCGCCGGGGATCATGCCGAGGGCGACTTCCTCGTCTTCGCGCACATCGACAATGTTCAGCTTTTCCCCGCGTTCGAGTTTTTCTTTCACTTCAGCCGGCGTGATTTCCTTGATCTCTTCCATGGCAGATCGACCCCTTTCGTTGGTGGATAGGGAGCGGGCCGAAGCCCGCCCTCATCATCAGTTGGCGACGATATTGACGAGCTTGCCGGGGACGGCGATCACTTTGCGCACGGTTTTGCCCTCAAGCTGCTCTTTGATTTTTTCATCGGCGAGCGCCCGCTCCTCGAGCGCTTCTTTTGGCAAGTCAACGGGCACGTGCAAGCGCGACCGCACTTTGCCGTTGATTTGCACGACGATTTCCACGACGTCTTCCACAAGCTTCGTTTCATCATACGTCGGCCACGGTTCATAGGCGATCGTGTCCGTGTGGCCAAGCTTTTGCCACAGCTCCTCGCCGATGTGCGGGCAGACCGGCGACAAGAGCTTGACGAAGCCTTCCATGTATTCTTTTTTCATTTGCTCCGCTTTGTACGCTTCGTTGATGAACACCATAAGCTGCGAAATGGCGGTGTTAAAGCGCAAGGATTCGTAGTCTTCCGTCACTTTTTTCACCGTTTGGTGATAGATGCGCTCGAGCGTATCGTTTGCCGGTTCGTCGACAATGTTCGGGTTCAGTTCGCCATTCTCGGTGACAAAGAGCCTCCAGACGCGGTCGAGGAAGCGCCGCGCCCCGTCAAGCCCTTTCGTCGACCAAGCGATCGACGCCTCAAGCGGCCCCATGAACATTTCATACAGCCGCAAGGTGTCGGCCCCATGGCTTTCGATGATGTCGTCCGGGTTGACGACATTGCCTTTTGATTTGCTCATTTTTTCGTTGTTTTCGCCTAAAATCATCCCTTGGTTGAACAGCTTTTGGAACGGTTCTTTCGTCGGCACGATGCCAAGGTCATAAAGAAACTTATGCCAGAAGCGGGCGTACAGCAAATGCAAGACCGCGTGCTCCGCCCCGCCGATGTAGACGTCGACCGGCAGCCATTTTTTCAATTTCTCCGGATCGGCGAGCTGCTTGTCGTTGTGGGGGTCGATGTAGCGCAAGTAATACCAGCAGCTGCCCGCCCATTGCGGCATCGTGTTCGTTTCACGCCGCCCTTTTTTGCCGGTTTTCGGGTCGACGACGTTGACCCATTCTTCGATGTTGGCGAGCGGCGATTCGCCCGTTCCCGACGGTTTAATTTCATCCGTTTTCGGCAACACAAGCGGCAATTCCTCTTCCGGCACCGGCGTCATCGTGCCGTCTTCCCAATGGATGATCGGAATCGGCTCGCCCCAGTAGCGCTGGCGGCTGAACAGCCAGTCGCGCAGCCGGTACGACACTTTTTTCCGCCCTTTGCCGTGCTCCTCAAGCCAGGCGATCATTTTGTCGATCGCTTCCTGCTTGTTCAAGCCGTTCAAAAACTCGGAGTTGATATGCTCACCATCTCCGGTGTACGCTTCCTTTTCGATATTCCCGCCGGCAACGACTTCTTTGATCGGCAAGTGGAATGTTTTCGCAAACTCGTAGTCGCGCTCATCGTGCGCCGGCACGGCCATGATCGCTCCGGTGCCGTAGCTCATCAAGACGTAGTCAGCGATCCAAATCGGAAGCCGATCGCCGGTGACCGGGTGAATGGCGTACGCGCCGGTGAACACGCCCGTTTTTTCTTTCGCCAAATCGGTGCGCTCAAGGTCGCTTTTGCTTTGAATTTCCTTTAAGTAGGCGTCAACGGCTGGCTTTTGCTCCGGCGTCGTGATTTTTTCAACGAGCGGATGCTCCGGCGCCAAGACGGTGTACGTCGCGCCAAACAGCGTATCCGGACGCGTCGTGAACACGGTGAATGTTTCGTCATGGCCGTCGACGGCGAACTCGATTTCCGCTCCTTCCGAACGGCCAATCCAGTTGCGCTGCATCTCCTTAATGCTTTCCGGCCAGTCGAGCTCTTCCAAATCTTCAAGCAAGCGGTCGGCATAGGCGGTGATTTTCAGCATCCATTGCCGCATCGGCTTGCGGATGACCGGATGCCCGCCGCGCTCGCTCCGGCCGTTGATCACCTCTTCGTTCGCCAGCACCGTGCCGAGCGCCGGGCACCAGTTGACCGGCACTTCATCCATGTAGGCGAGCCCTTTTTCATACAGCTTCAAGAAAATCCATTGCGTCCATTTGTAATAGTTCGGGTCGGTCGTATTGATCTCCCGGTCCCAGTCGTACGAAAAGCCAAGCGATTTGATTTGCCGGCGGAAATTGTCGATGTTTTTTTGCGTAAACTCCGCCGGGTCGTTGCCGGTATCGAGCGCATATTGCTCGGCCGGCAGCCCGAACGCGTCCCAGCCCATCGGGTGAAGGACGTTGTACCCTTGCATCCGCTTCATGCGCGCCAAAATATCGGTCGCCGTATATCCTTCCGGATGGCCGACGTGCAAGCCGGCGCCGGATGGATACGGGAACATGTCGAGAACGTAAAACTTCGGCTTGTCATCATCATCGGACGTGCGGAACGTTTTGTTTTTCTCCCAATAGTCCTGCCATTTTTGTTCAATTTCGCGGTGGTTGAAGCTCATCGCAGCACTCCTCCTATCAAGTTCTACTTGCATCATTGACGAAAATATGTACAAAAAAACCCCCCCATCCCCACAGCAAAGGGACGAGAGGCGCGCTTCCCGCGGTACCACCCTTTTTGGCGCGCCAAACGGCGCACCCGCTTTCTTCCTTAACGCGGATGGACGGCCGGCGCTGTCGATGACCGTTCACGCCGGCAACTCCGAGGCGAGTTCACGAGCCGACTTCGGTTGACTCGCACCATCCGTCAACTCTCTGCCGTCCGTCGGGCCCGCTACTGCTCCTCTTCACCGTTATTCGCCTTATTCGCACGTCAACTACCCCCACTTCGCTAACGCTTGAAGTGGGG
>NZ_ATCO01000238.1:0-299 GCF_000422025.1 Geobacillus sp. WSUCF1
GCAGAAGAGAGCTAGGCGCTGGAACTGGACAGCAAGAAAAGTGGAGGCCGCCCGCTTATCGGCGAGGTGCGCTGGAGGGCCTGCGAGGAGGCTGTCGCCGCCGCAGCAGGACCGAAGCGTCGCGAGCCGATGGCGGCCGGAACTAGACAGTGAAAAGCGCAGGCGAGCGGGTCGCCGCGACGGGCAAATGTTCTTCGCCTGCAGGGATGTTCACATCCCGAAGGCGAAGGTTATTTGACCCCGAGCGGCGGCGAGCCGGAGCTGGACAATGCGAAAAGCGCAGGCGAGCGGCTTCTTCC
>NZ_ATCO01000239.1:0-1933 GCF_000422025.1 Geobacillus sp. WSUCF1
AAAAAAACATTAAACTACTGCTTCCGGATAAAGAAGATTTTGAGAATTCTTTTTAGATAATTGTAACTATTCAGCTCACTTTATGATGTGGCTGAATAGTTACACGTAAAATATGTTGCATTCAACGATATTCGACAAAACAAGACGAGGTGTTTCTTCGTCTTATATGTGTTATTAAACTAGTCGTATAATATACATTATATGACTAACAATTGATTCTTTTTTATGATATACTCGTCATATAATGTTATTTTTCGTATCAATTGTTCTTAGAAAAAATCGTTTTTAACTCGCCGTATAAGTGAAAGGGTGGGAAAGATGCTGCACGAATATGAAACGTATTTGCAAGAGAAGGGATTTTCTCCTAACACCGTGATCTCCTATCTCAATGACGTAAATCAGTTTTTGAAAGACTTGCATCTTCGTCCAGGCGATTACGTCACATCGGCTGACATCCGTAAATGGATTCAGCAAATGTTGAATCCGGTAGAAGGGAAACCGTTGGCTATCTCTACGATCAATCGCCGTCTGAATTCGTTGCGAAGCTTCTATGCGTGGGCGGTGGAACACCATAAGATTGAACAGAACCCAATGAAAGACATCCAGGATTTAAAATCAGCCGATGAAGATAACGAAAAAATCATGTGGCTCACAGAAGAAGAATTCGAGGACTTATTGCATCGGATGCGGAAAAAACCGGTGCAAAGCCGGGGAGTCGATCCTGAAGAGAAATATCGTCGGGACCGCGCGGTGGTGTATCTGCTTACCTATGCAGGATTGCGGGTAGAAGAGTTATCCAATTTAAAATTAACGGACCTAGATTTAGAGATGAAACGAATTCGGATCGTGGGAAAAGGGATGAAGGTAAGAACGGTGCCTATCTCCAATATCTTGCTGGCAGAACTCGAGGATTGGCTTAAGTTTCGTGCGGAAATGGCGAAAAAGAAACCACATGTCGCTCAATCGCCATACGTCTTTTACAGCCAGCGCTCGCCGAAGTTTTCGGTACGGGGCATTCAGCGAATGATCGAAAGCTACAGCCTGCCGAATAAAAAACTTACGCCCCATATGTTCCGTCATACGTTTTGTAAGTGGATGTTAAAGGCGACGAACAACGATATCGAGAAAGTACGGAGCTTGCTGGCCACAGCAATATCGCCACGACCTCACGGTACTTAAAGGACAGCTACAGCGATTTGGCGGATGCAGTCGAGGCTCTGCCGAAATTCTAACATCAAGATGGATGACAGTTTTGGCATCGGAGCTGTCCAAGTACATTTAGAGACTATATAGAAAAAATGCCCTGGAGGGTAGAATTTCAGGGCATTTTTTTGTTCCCTTTCCGAGAAGAGTCAATTAAACTACGAAACCTTCAAAATTTACCTACCTTGTTAAAAAACCTCTTAGTAAGGTTTACAATCACTAAGATCTTCCTTGCTGGTCAATTAATAAATAGCTAGGAGAAATTTTTAATTTAGCATTGCTGCTCTAATAAAATCATATACGGGTTTAATCATTTTTGGTCCTCCATTGTAAGTGGTACCATTGACACTAAAACTGCCTCTATGAACAGCAATGATTTCATTTGATGAATTTAATAAAGAAGAACCGGATTGCCCATTGTAAGTATCAATTTGATAAAATGCAAGTTCATTGGTTTCTTTTGAAATAGAGCCAGTCATTCCCCATTGAGAAACTTCGTTATACTGTTCGATTTTATCCCCTGGGTATCCATAAAGTTTTGCTGATGTACCTTGAATGCTAGATACTTGTCTTAATGGAAGGTATCCAACTACATCACCAATATTTTTTCCTAAGTATGTGCTAAGCTTAAGTACTGCAAAGTCTTGAGTTGGATCGCCTGTTTGAACATAGTTGCTTGTAATATAATAATCTACTATTTGATATACCCCATACCCGTGGTGCTAGATAA
>NZ_ATCO01000240.1:0-2135 GCF_000422025.1 Geobacillus sp. WSUCF1
TACCCTGTTTGTCTCTCTAACCATGGAAATTATTGTAATGAAAAATGCTCATCTACAGTGTATAAATTTCGTTCCATGAAGCATATGCCTCAGTCCGTTTCCGATACTCAATGGACAGTCGAAAACGATCCGCGTCGGACGAAATTTGGAGCGTTTTTGCGGAAAACGAGCTTAGACGAACTGCCTCAGTTCTTCAATGTACTGAAAGGGGATATGAGTGTGGTTGGTCCACGGCCTGAACGTCCTTATTTTGTTGAAAAGTTTAAAGAAGAAATTCCGAAATATATGATTAAGCATCATGTTCGACCAGGGATCACTGGATGGGCTCAAGTGTGTGGACTGCGTGGCGATACCTCGATTCAGGCGAGGATTGAACATGATATTTTTTATATAGAGAACTGGAGTTTGTGGCTAGATATTAAAATCATTTTACGTACAATTACAAATGGTTTAGTGAATAAAAATGCTTACTAAAAAAGGTAATCGAATAGGGAGGAGTTCGATGAAAAATTGTATGAGAGTATTCGGGTTCTTCGTCATGCTTTCGCTTGCCTTTTCCATCTCTGCGCTAAAGACTAATATGGTATTTGCCAATTCACCGTCATATTTGCCGTTTGATAGGCTGGTTTCTAGCGATATTACTGACACGGATGGTAAACAAATCTATGAAATTCATTTGAATCAAGCAGGTAGGATGGTTGTCCATTTTAACTCTTACATAAACGGAGAAGTGAAAGTCACGTTGGAAGACTCAGACGGAAATGAAGTTTTTCACGAGTATATTGAGGGAGGCAATTCAATCAACCCAAAAAATGGTTGAAGTGGGAAGATCTCGAGGCGGGGACGTATTACATTAGGGTGGATAAATACATGAATTATACAGGGAAATACAAGATCCATGTTGAGAGCCCTGATTTATTGCCTGCCCCCCCCCCCGACTGTAAATTTGGTAAGCAATAAGAGCAATGTGGTGAGAGGAAAAACAGTGCCAAATGGAACGGTTTCTATAAAAATCAACGCAAAAGTATATATGGGGAGAAGTGATGCTAAAGGTTTGTTCAATATCAAGATTACCACACTTGCAGCTGGGACTAGACTTTACGTGACAGTCACAGACAAGTACGGTTATACGAGCAAAGAGCGGGTCGTGATTGTAGTGGATCGAATCCCTCCGGCTCCTCCCACTGTCGATAGCATCACTAGTAAGTCCAAGGTGATCACAGGTAAAGCAGAAGCAAATGCTACTGTGATTGCATATGTAGGTAGTCAAAAAATCGGCAGCGCAAAAGCAGATAAATATGGGAAATATACCATTAAAATTACCCCTAAAAAATCAGGAACTTCTATTAAGGTGGTAGCTGTTGACGGATCTGGAAATCAGAGCGTGGGCAAAATAGTTAAAGTTAGACCGTAAAGGCAAGAAGAACAAGCTTGTCTGATGTTGGAAATTTGTAGGAAGTGTGCATATCTCCTGAATCCGTGATAAAGACACGTTCAAACCGCCAAAAAATTGATAAATCAACAAAATACTGCACGCGGAGTTCTTCACCGAATTAGGTGAACATTCGAAATTGAGTTGAAACCTCGGCACGATTGGGTTTTCCGACATTTTTGATACACTTCTGTCACGGATTCAGGTATCTATGCTAAGTATATCATTTAGGAATGAGTGGAATATTCTCGAATGGTGTCTCTTAAATTCCCTTGTGTCAAGTTCATGATCCATTTATTCGCTAAGATGTCTTTATAGCCCTATATTCTGCAAGGCTGAGATAGCCTGACTTTTCGCTTTCCATTTCCGTAGTGATGCTGCTAGTTGACTCCTGACAATCAGCTAGCTTCACCGGTGAAAACAAAGCTGGCAATATCAGTACTTTTACCCGTTTACAAAAATAAAAAAATCGATTGGCCCCAGCAACCAGATTCATCATTCGGATCATTTAACTCACCTGTGGTCCTAGTTGAGCCTTAGCGCCAAACTAGGGCCATGGGTTATACTTTATCTATTATATAGGTTGTAATAAAGAATTTCCGATCTCCATGTCCCGTCTTTATCACCTGACAAGCTGGCACGGTGACAAGAAGAGCGGACAATGCCATGTAAAACAAAATTGCAACTTATATAGTTCTTTTTT
>NZ_ATCO01000241.1:0-2559 GCF_000422025.1 Geobacillus sp. WSUCF1
ACTTTTGGTGAAGAGCCACAAAAAAAATTCGTCATCAGCAGAAGGATGAACATGTCCCTATATTGAGCGCTGCCACTTTACACATTTTGGAGTTCGGGTATTTTTAGGATTGGTGAAAAAACAGGGTGAAACAAAAGAGAGATCGATGTTTCTGCTGCCGGCTCGGTGCTAAGATGCCCCCCTTGTTGAAAAAACAGGCGTCCGCTTAATAGCGGTCGCCGAGTCGTTTAAATACGGGTTTTGTCAGCCGTTTCGGCTTTTGTTCCGGCTTTTCTTTTAATCCGGTGTAGGCCATGAGAATGGCTTTTGCCTCTGACAGCGGCATCCGAGCTGGAGGGTTGCGGTATGAATCGTTGAGAGCGCCAAGGTGCGGAAGGGCGGCGAAATCTTGTTTTGTCGGTGGGATGTGGAAGTAGTAGTCGCCGACGGCGACAAGCACGTCGGATTGTTGTTGGCTGTATTTCGGATTGCGGGAAAAATGGAGGCCCACTTTTTTCGCCTTCCCCTCCTCGAGCAGCTTTTCAATCGCCTTTTTCTTTAGAAGATAAAGGAATGCAGGATTCAACGCGGTTTTCGCATGGCGGTTGACGGTAAAAATCGCTTTGGCAATATTGTCGACCGTCAATTGCAACGGTTTCATCGGCATGTCTCCTTTTTTCTTTCTATTATAACATAGGAAGCAGCGTTGTTGGCCGGTTTGTCCTACTTCTAGCCGGGGGTAAGCGAAAAAACGGTCAACTCCGGCGGAGCGAAGAAGCGAAGCGGCACCCGCGTCGTGCCAAGCCGCGGTTGACGTACAACAAGAGTCCGCCGACGTGGTAAAACCCTTCATAATACCGCTCAGACAACGGCGGCGTGATAAGCGGCCCGATAAACGGCAACTGAATTTGCCCGCCGTGGCTATGGCCAGACAGTTGAACGTGAATAGGGAAGCGGCGAGCCTCAATGGCACCGTCCGGCTCATGAACGAGGGCGATCGTATATGTCGCCCGCGGAATGCCGTTCGTCATTTTCGACCAGTCCGGGCGTCCGAGCATCATATCGTCGCTGCCGGCGATCGCGATCGCCCCGTGGCCGCGCCGGACGAGTGCATGCTCATTGACGAGAACGCGGAACCCGGCTCGTTCCATCAATCGACGGTAAATATCTGTTCCATAGCCGCCGTGATCATGGTTTCCGTAAATACAAAATTTCCCAAGAGGAGCGCGGACGCCGGCCAACGCCTCAGCGACCGCGTCGACGTGCGGATACCGGTTCGCCTCATGGAGCAGATCGCCTGTGAATACGACGAGATCGGGCCCGAGTTCGTTGATGCGGCCCATGATGCGGTAAAAGCGTTCCAAGCCGTAATAATGGCCGAGATGGAGATCACTGAACTGCAGCAGCTTGACGCCGGCAAACGACTTTGGGATCAGCGGATGCGACAGTGCATGGTGCGTCACGGTCAGCTCGGCTGGCTCAATCCAGCGGGCGTAGCCAGAGGCGGCTGCCATCGCCAGCGCTGCGCTGAAACTTGTGCGCGCCAGCTTTTTCAAAAAGGCGCGCCGGCTTAGTTTGGTTGTTTCGATATGGTGCATCGTTTCGCCGTCCTTTCACAAGTAGCTTTATTATAACGAAAAGGGGGAGAGAAGGACAATAGGGGAACAATAATGTTCGAATATTCCGCTATTTTATGATATGATAGAAATGAATGAGTAATCAGTCATTAGGAGGAGAAATGGATGAACGGAAAAGTGATCATTGTGACCGGCGGGTCGAGCGGAATGGGGAAATATATGGCGAAGCGGTTTGTTTCTGAGGGGGCCAACGTCGTCATTACGGGAAGGCGGGCCGAGGCGCTCGAAGAGGCCAAGCGGGAAATCGCCGCGCCGGATGGAGGGAAAGTGCTTACGATCCCGATGGATGTGCGCAACCCGGAACAAGTGGCGCACATGGTGGAGCGGACTGATGCGGAATTCGGCCGCATCGATGCCCTCATCAACAATGCGGCGGGCAATTTCATTTGCCCGGCGGAAAAGTTGTCGATCAACGGCTGGAACAGCGTCATTAACATTGTGTTAAACGGCACGTTTTACTGCAGCCGGGAAGTCGGCAACTACTGGATTCAGCGCGGCTTGAAAGGGAACATTATCAACATCGTTGCGACATATGCCTGGCATGCCGGCGCCGGGGTCATTCATTCAGCGAGCGCCAAGGCTGGAGTGCTGGCAATGACGCGCACGCTTGCTGTGGAATGGGGGAAAAAGTACGGCTTCCGCGTCAATGCGATCGCTCCCGGACCGATCGAACGGACCGGCGGGGCGGAGCGGCTTTGGGAATCAGAGGAAGCGGAGCGGATGACGTTGGAAAGCGTGCCGCTCGGGCGGCTCGGGACGCCGGAAGAAATCGCGGCGGTCGCCTCGTTTTTGCTTTCGGATGAAGCCGCTTACATTAACGGCGCTTGCATCACAGTCGACGGCGGCCAATGGCTGAACCGGCGGCCGTTTTAACATCTTTCCGAAAGAAGTCTCCCACTTTGAAACGAAGTGAAAGTGGGAGATGAATTCGGTTGGCGTTAGC
>NZ_ATCO01000242.1:0-15039 GCF_000422025.1 Geobacillus sp. WSUCF1
AACTGCTGCGCGGCACGTTTATTTTAACGGCTGGCGTGATGATTTCTCGCCTTCTTGGTTTATTTTACGTCATCCCGTTTTACCATCTTGTCGGCGAGCGCGGCGGGGCGCTGTACGGATACGGCTATGTGCCGTACCAAATTTTTTTGAGCTTGGCGACCGGCGGGCTGCCGGTGGCGGTGTCAAAGTTTGTGTCGAAATACAACGCGCTTGGGGAATACGGCGTTGGCTATCGGCTCTTTCGCTCCGGCCTTGTCTTGATGATCGCAAGCGGCATCGCCTCATGGCTCATTTTGTACGCCCTGGCGCCCATCTTGGCGCCGCACGTCATCGATGCGAAAACGAACGTCAACTCGGTCGACGACGTCACGGCCGTCATCCGCGCGGTCAGCTTTGCGCTCCTCATCGTGCCGGTGATGAGCTTGATCCGCGGATTTTTCCAAGGACATGAGTCGATGGGCCCGACGGCGCTGTCGCAAGTCGTCGAACAAATCGCGCGCATCGCGTTTTTGCTTGGGGCGTGCTACGTCATTTTGCGCCTGATGGACGGCTCGATCGTCTCCGCTGTGAGCGCGGCGACGTTTGCCGCGTTTGTCGGGGCGGCGGCGGGGCTTTTGGTGTTGCTTGTCTATTGGTGGAAGCGGCGTCCGTATTTGCAGTCGCTGCTTGCGCGTGACCGCGGCGAAGCGGACGTGTCGCTTTTGGCGATGTATAAAGAGCTGCTTCTTTCTTCGATTCCGTTTGTTTTTGTCGGCTTGTCGATGTCGCTGTACCAGCTCGTCGATCAGTTTACGTTCAATCACGCGATGGCGGCGGCGGGCCGCGGGAGCATCTCGGAGCACGCGTATTCCGTGTTCAACATGTGGGCGCAAAAGCTCGTCGTCATCCCCGTGACGCTCGCGACCTCGTTCAGCTTGGCGCTCATCCCGACGATTACGAAAGCGTATGTCGCGCAAGACCGGAAAGCGCTGCGGCAATATTTGAACCAGACGTTTCAAGTGCTCATGTTTTTAACGCTCCCGGCGGTGATTGGCATGGCGGTGCTGGCAGGGCCGGTGTACAGCTCGTTTTACAGCTATGATCCGCTTGGTGAACAAGTGTTGCGCTGGTATGCGCCGGCGGCGATTTTGTACGCTTTGTTTTCTGTGACGGCGGCGATCATGCAAGGCATCAACGAGCAGCGGTTTACGGTCGTCAGTTTGACAGCCGGCTTGCTTGTGAAGCTTTTGCTCAACACGCCGCTCATTATGAAATGGTCGGCCGTCGGGGCCATTGTGGCCACGATGGCGGGCTATTTCGTCTCGGTGGCGTTCAACTTATGGGTCATTCAGCGCCGCACGCGCTACCGCTATCGGTTTGTCGCCCGCCGGACGGCGTTTATGGCCATCCTGACGGCGGCGATGTCAGCGGCGGTTATGGGGGTCGAGGCGCTGGCGTCCCGATGGATCGATTACCGCGCCGGCACCGCTGAATCGGTGGGCGCTGTTTCCATCGGCGCAGCGGTCGGGGCGGCCATCTACTTGTTTCTCAGCATCCGCTCCGGGTTGTTTTCGGCGCTGTTTGGCGACCGGTTTGCGTTTTGGCGCCGGAAAGAGAAAAAGGCGGTATCGTAGACGAGGGTGTATGGGGGGATCGGCCGTTTCCTAGAAGCGGCTCGTTTAGGCCGGGAGCCTGGCGGACGGCGCTTCTTGCGAACATCGCGGCGCCCGAGCGAAAGGGTTCGACGACGGCTGTTTTTCGCCCTCCCCCATGCCGTTCGGCTTGCGGCAAAAAAAGAAGAAGGCGGTCGTCCCCGCCTTCTTTCTCCATTTCGCTTACGACAGGCCGAGCCGGCGTTCGACGCGATCGAGGCGGCTTTCCACCCGGTCGAGCCGGCGGTCGAGCCGTTCGACGGCCCGCTCAAGCCGTTCGATGCGCCGCGCCCAGTTGGCGAATGGCCCGCCTGGGTATCCGGGCCAAAATTGGCTGGCTGGCGGCTGTTGACGGTAATCATCCAACGTTGGGACATAATAGTAATATTCATTCATCGGCAAATCCCCCTTCTTGATGTTTCCTTCACAGTGTATGGGGGGAAGGCGGAAGCGGACTAGATGAACGCCTAATGAAGGCCATATTTTTAGGAGGGAGATTTGTGGAGCTGCGCATTGACAAGCTGCTCGCCCATATGGGGTATGGGACGAGGAAGGAAGTGAAAAAGCTACTCAAGTCCGGAGCGGTGAAAGTGGACGGCGCGCCGGTTCGTGATGCGAAAACGAAAGTGCGGCCGGATGAGCAAATCGTGACCGTTTGGGGAGAAACGGTCGAGTACAAGCCATTCATTTACTTGATGATGAATAAGCCTTCGGGGGTCGTTTCCGCGACGGAAGATGCCGTGGAAGAGACGGTCGTCGATTTGCTTGAAGAAGAAGACCGGGCATTTTCCCCGTTTCCGGTCGGGCGGCTTGACAAAGATACGGAAGGGCTGCTGCTCTTGACGAATGACGGCCAGCTCGCCCATCAGCTGTTGTCGCCGAAAAAACACGTGCCGAAAACGTATTTTGCCGTCGTGGACGGGGAAGTGACGGAAGCGGATGTCGCGGCGTTTCAGCGCGGCGTCGTCCTTGATGACGGCTATGAAACAAAGCCGGCCAAGCTCGTTGTGTTGAAATCCGGCCTTCGTTCCGATGTCGAGGTGACGATCACCGAAGGGAAGTTCCATCAAGTGAAGCGGATGTTTCAAGCGGTCGGCAAGCGGGTCGTCTATTTAAAACGAATTCAAATGGGGCCGCTCGCCCTTGACCCGGATTTGGCCGTCGGCGAGTATCGGGAATTGACGGACGAAGAGGTGGACATGTTGAAGCAATACCGGCCAGAGACGGACGAAAAAAAAAGGAACCTGACGCGGTTCCTTTTTTATGGAAAAATAGTGGATATTCATCTGTGGAAAAATGGTTCGCGTTCATCTCCCATCTTGCCTACCCTATTGGCACCGGGTTTACGAAGAGATGCGCACTTTTTTGTTTGTGGTCGTCCATTTGCCCTTGCTTGGGCTGCGAACGAGATCGTTGTACATAAGCACGTTTAAGTCGCGCTGGATCGTTCGTGGGGTGGTGCCGAACTCATCAACAAGCTCTTGGGTCGTAACCGTTCCTTTTTCGCTAATGTACATATACACGGATTTGATGCGGGTAAGCATCCGATGTGTTGAAGGTTTCAAAAGACCACTCCCTATCTTAGCATCATTCGCATGGCACAACCGACTGCTAGCAGATGAGAGATGTCTTTGTCTGTTTACTACCATTGTACACGAAATGAGAGGGAAAATGCTACCCGGTTGCCTCTATTCACGAAAAATTTCAACATTTTGTCATGAAACGGAAATCGATTTGCAACGAATGAAACATTTTGACTTCCTGTTTTTGATATGATACGTTGGCAACAAAGGGTGTTGAATAAGGAAAGGAAGAATGGCGTTGAACATCGACTGGATGAACGAAGCGAAGAAACGAAAAGACGATCTTGTCCGCGACGTGCAAGCGCTTGTCCGCATTCCGAGCGTCCGCGATGATCAGCAGGCGCAGCCGGGCGCGCCGTTTGGGCCCAAGGTGGCCGAGGCGCTTGAGCATATGCTTCGCCGCGGCCGGGAGGAAGGGTTTCGCGTCAAAAATGTGGACGGGTTTGCCGGGCATATCGAAATGGGGCATGGGGAGAAACTTGTCGGCGTGCTCGGCCATATCGACGTCGTGCCGCCTGGGGACGGCTGGACGATGGATCCGTTTGCCGCTGAGGTGCGCGATGGCCGCCTTTACGGGCGCGGCGCGATCGATGACAAAGGGCCGACCGTCGCGGCGTTTTACGCGATGAAAATCATCCGTGACCTCGGGCTGCCGCTTGGCAAGCGGGTGCGGCTTATCATCGGGGGCGATGAGGAAAGCGACTGGCGGTGCGTAGAGCACTATTTTCGTCATGAAGAAATGCCGGATGTCGGATTTGCGCCGGATGCTGATTTTCCGATCATTCATGCCGAAAAAGGAATCATTGACGCCGATTTGTCGTACCGCCCGCTTGAATCGGCGGAGGCGGAAGGGCTCGCGCTTGCCTCATTCCAAGCCGGGCGCCGCTACAATATGGTGCCGGATGCGGCCGAAGCGGTGGTGGAAGGAGCGGGACGGACGGAGGAGCTGCTTGGCCTCTATGAACAGTTTTGCCGGGAGCGCGGCGTAAAGGGGAGCATCAGGCAAAGCGAAGGGGCCGTCGTCTTTCAATTGGAAGGGGTGTCCGCTCATGGCGCCGAGCCGGAGCGCGGCAAAAACGCCGGCGTCTATTTGGCGCAGTTTTTGGCGTCGCTTCCGCTCGATGGCCGAAGCCGGCCGTTCATTCAGTTTGTGGCCTCCGCCTTTTTCGGCGATGCCCGCGGCCGGCGGCTTGGCCTTGCGTATCGCGACGAACAAAGCGGCGACTTGACCGTCAACGTCGGGGTGCTGTCGTATGACCGGCAGCATGGCGGAACGATTGGGCTGAACATCCGCTATCCGGTGACGGCCGACGGCGAGGCGATCCGCCGGACGCTCGCTGGCGCCGCGGCTGAACATGGATTCGCGCTCAGCCGGTTCAGCGATACGAAGCCGCATTATATCGACCCCAACCACGAGCTTGTCCGCACGCTTCAGCGCGTCTACGAAGAGCAGACGGGCGAGCCGGCCCGGCTTTTGGCCATCGGCGGCGGCACATACGCCCGCGCCTTGAACGCCGGGGTGGCGTTTGGCGCGTTGTTTCCGGGCCGTCCGGATGTCGCCCACCAGAAAGATGAGTATATCGAAATCGACGATTTGGTGAAAGCGACCGCCATTTACGCGCAGGCGATTTACGAGCTGGCGAAATAAACGGCGGTCCGCCGCCCCGGCGAAAAAGAGAGCGGGGCGGGCGTTGTTTGAACGAAAGGGGGGACGGGATGGAAGCGGCGTTCAAACGGGAGGCGGCGGTGCGAAAACAGGTGTTTCCGCTCTTTTATTTTCTCATCTTTTTTGCTTTTGGCGCGTTGTTTCCGCTTTTGTCCGTCTATTTGCAGGAAGAGGCGCGCCTTTCGGGGGCGGCGATCGGCTGGATCATGTCGCTTCCCCCGATCGTGACGATGGCGGCCCAGCCGCTTTGGGGCACGGCGGCCGATTATACGCGCAAACCGGTCGAACTGTTGACGCTGGCGCTCGGGGTGACAGCGCTGTTTGGGTTTCTTTATTCGCTGGCCGGAAGCTACCGGGTGTTCGTCGCCTTGACCGTGCTGCTGTCGGCGGCGCAAAGCGCGATCGTTCCACTCTCCGACAGCATCGCTCTTCATCATGTGCGCCGCTCGGGCGGAAACTACGGGGCGATTCGGCTTTGGGGATCGATCGGGTTTGCCGCGGCCGTGTTGGTTGTCGGATGGCTGTCTGATCATGTCGCGTTTGTGGTCATTTTTTACGCCTTTTCTGTGGCGCTGCTGGCCGCGTTGGCTTTGGCCGCCCGTCTGCCGCGCTACCCGATGGCGGCGCCGGGGGCGTTGACGTTTCAGGATGTGCGCGGGCTGCTGTCCGTCCGCTCGTTTCAGCTCCTGCTTGTCGCAACATTTTTGCTGTTTGGTCCGATTTATGCCAACAATTCCTATTTCGGGCTGTTGATCCACGAGCTTGGCGGCACGCTGACCGGCATCGGCTTCGCCTTTTGGCTGGCTGCCGGAAGCGAAGCGCCGTTTATGAAAACGGCCGACCGGCTCATCCGCCGGTTCGGCATGACGCGCCTGCTCGTGTTGGCTGCGCTCGTGTCGGCCGCCCGCTGGTGGTCGTATGTCGCCGATCCGCCGCTTTGGTTTGTCTATATCACAGCGATCGTTCAAGGATGTTCGGTCGGGCTGGCAATTCCAACCGCCCTCCAGTATGTGCGCCGCTTGGCGCCCGAGCGGGTGCAGGCGACGGCCGTCGCCCTTTACTCGGCGACGAGCAGCGGACTTGGCGCGTGGTTTTGCACGTTGGTGGGCGGATATTTGTTTGAGCGTTGGCAAATCGGCGCTGTCTACTTGTTTTTTAGCATCTGCACGATCGTGGGTGTGCTCGTGCTCCTTTTGCTCGCAAAACGAGAACGAACGGCAGGTGAAGAGAAGTGAAACGAAGCCATTATTTTATCGCTGTTCCGCTGACGTCTGAAGCGAAACAAGCCATTGCCCGATTTTCGGGGGATGCGGCGTCGTCGCTGCCGTTTCGCACATGGGTGCATGAAGAGGACTATCATATCACCCTCGCGTTTTTAGGCGATGTGCCGCCGAAAAAAAATGGCGCCGCTGTGCGAGGCGATGGCCGCCGTCGCCGCCAAAAGCGCCCCGTTTTCCCTCGCGCTTGCCGGGCTTGGGACGTTCGGAGAGCGGACGGCGCCTCGCGTTTTTTGGCAAGGAGTCGAAACGGAAGAAGCGTTGAATGGATTGCGGCGCGACGTGTATGAAGCGTGCATGAAGCTTGGGTTTTCCTTGGACCGGCGTCCGTTTGCCCCGCATATTACGATCGCCCGCAAATGGCAGGGAGCCGAACCGTTTCGCCCGGATCGCCTCCGTTCGCTTGCCGCGGCCAAGGTGGTGTTTTCGGTGCCTGAGATCGTGCTGTATCGGACGAATATGGAACGGACGCCGAAGTACGAAGCGATCGCCGTGTTCCCGTTGCTTGGCGCGCCGATGAATGACCGGGAATAGCAGGTGAAACAATGGGTCAGCTCGTGAAACTCATGGATTGCATTTCCCGTTACGAAACGGATGTGTACTATTATGTACCGGAATTCATCCGGCTCAAGCAACGGCAATGGGAGCAGGCAAAAGCGCGGTGGCAAGCCGAACGAACGGCTGAGGCCAGCGGATGGCTTGAAACGGGCGAGACGTGGGATGTTTGGCTTGACAAACCGTCATGGTGGGAACGGCTGACGAAACGATGGCGCCGCCGTGCCGCGCTTACGGAAGAAGAGCCGTTTTCTCTTGCGCCGATGGCTCGTCCGGCGGCTACTCTGGAGGAATTGAAACAGCAGTTTTTGGATGAGTTGTTCGAGTTGCAGCTGAAATGGGCGAGTTCCACGATGATGTACGTTTCCTCCCTCGATGAGGCCGTGTATGGCGATGAGACGTTGAAATATTTTTTGCAGCGGTTTCCGGATACGCATTTATGTTTTTACCGGCCGGTGGCGATGGTCGGCAAGGCGCCGGTGGAGCTGGAGACGATGATGTTGACGCCATCCGCGCTCTGGTGCATTGCCTTTGTCGAAGGAAGGCCGGACAACATCGTCATGGCGTCAACCGGCCGGTTTTGGGTGGAACAGGCCGGAACGAACGAAACGAGGCTGGTCAACCCGGTCGTGTCGCTGCGGCGGACGGAGCAGATCGTTTCGGAGATTTTTCGCAAACATGGGGTTGATTGGCCGCTCCATCTCGTGCTGTTAAACCGCTCCGGCTACATTGACAGCGGCGGTCTTTTTCCGTTTATCCGCTATATTGATAAGCGAAATTATGACGAGTGGTTTTCCCGCCTGCGCCGCTCAGCTCTCCCGCTTCGGCACGGGCAGCTGAAAGCGGCTGAGGCGCTGCTTCGCCATTGCGCCAGCTTTTACGACCGCCGGCAAGACGAGAATATGAACAGCGAGGAAGGGCAACAATAGAAACATCTGTGCATCGATAGGGCGACCGGCCGATGATTTGGCACCGCCCTTTTTCTTTTACGTATGATGGTATTAACCGGAGAAAAAAGGGGTGAACGCACATGCTTCACATCAGCCGAACGTTTGCCGCCTATTTGGACGAGATGGATCAAATCGTTGTGCTTGCGCCGAAATCGCTCGGCTTTGATGGAATGGCGCCGTTTACGCTCGTGGCGCCGAGCGGCGAGGAGATTCCGCTGTCCGTGCAGCACGTCGAGGATGTTGGGGAGACGGTGAAATATGTGTGCCGGTTTGCATCCGCGTTCGAGTTTGGAGCGACATACTGGGTGCGTTCTTGCCGCGGGGAGGAGACCGATGTTCAAATCGGCGCCGTTGTGCGCACTCCTGCATTTGATGATCGGTTTTTCTATGATGGGCCGTTAGGAGCGGAGTATTTCAAAGAACAGACCGTATTTCGCGTCTGGGCGCCGACTGCCACCGCGGTCAACGTCAAGCTGGTTCATCCGCATCTCGGCGAGGTTCATTGCGTGCCGCTTGAGCGCGGCGAGCGCGGCGTATGGTCAGCCGCCGTCCCCGGCGATTGGGAGCGAGCGTGTTACACGTATATCGCCTGCATCAACCGCGTATGGCGCGAGGCGGTGGACCCGTATGCGACTGCTGTTTCGATCAATGGCGAGTTCGGCGTCGTGATCGACTGGGAGAAAACGAAGCTGGCGCCGCCTTCTTCGCCGCTTCCGCCGCTCTGTTCGCCGACGGATGCCATCATTTATGAACTGAGCATCCGCGACTTTACGAGCCACCCGGACAGCGGCGCCGTCCATAAAGGGAAGTATCTCGGGCTGGCTGAAACGAACACAAGCGGGCCAAACGGGACGGCCACCGGGCTTTCGTATGTCAAAGAGCTGGGCGTCACCCATGTGCAGCTCATGCCGTTTACCGATTTTGCCGGGGTTGATGAGCGCGACCCACAAGCGGCTTACAACTGGGGATACAATCCCCTTCATCTATATGCGCCGGAAGGGAGTTATGCGACCGATCCAGCGGATCCATACGCGCGCATCATCGAGTTGAAACAGGCGATCCGCACGTTGCATGAAAACGGATTGCGCGTCGTGATGGATGCGGTCTACAACCATGTCTACGATCGGGAGCAATCGCCGCTTGAGAAGCTCGTTCCCGGCTATTACTTTCGCTACGACGCCTATGGCCAACCGGCCAACGGCACCGGCGTCGGCAACGACATCGCTTCGGAGCGGCGGATGGCGCGCCGCTGGATCGTCGATTCGGTTGTATTTTGGGCGAAAGAATATGGCATTGACGGGTTCCGCTTTGATTTGATGGACGTGCACGATATCGAGACGATGAAAGCGGTGCGCGATGCCCTCGACGCCATCGATCCGTCGATCCTTGTGTATGGGGAAGGTTGGGACTTGCCGACGCCCCTTCCTCCGGAACAAAAGGCGACGATGGCCAACGCCAAGCAGCTGCCGCGCTTCGCTTATTTCAATGACCGGTTTCGCGATGCGGTGAAAGGGAGCACCTTTCATTTGCCGGACCGTGGATTCGCCCTCGGCAACCCAGGCGGGCGAGAACAGGTGAAGCTCGCCATTGCCGGGAGCTTGCGAGCGCTCGGCGGGCTGTTTTGCCACCCGCGTCAGTCGATCAATTACGTCGAATGCCATGACAACCATACGTTTTGGGATAAGATGGAGGCGGCCAACCATGATGAGCCGGAATGGCTCCGGAGGAAGCGGCAAAAGCTGGCGACGGCGATCGTTCTGTTGGCGCAAGGCATTCCGTTTTTGCACAGCGGCCAAGAGTTTTATCGGACGAAAGGCGGCGATGGGAACAGCTACCGATCGCCCGATGCGGTCAATCAGCTGGATTGGGGGCGGAAAAGCCGCTATGAAGACGACGTCCGCTACGTTCAAGGATTGATCGCTCTTCGCCGCGCGCATGGCGCGTTCCGCCTCGCGACGGAAGCGGAAGTGCTGCGTCATTTCACGTTTCTTGAGCCGTTGCCGCCGTCGGTCATCGCCTATCGGCTGCATGATGTCGCCGTCTATGGGCCTTGGGAGGACATCATCGTCGTGCATCATAACGAGGAGAAAGAGACCGCCATTGCGCTCCCCGACGAGCGCGAGTGGGCGGTTGTATGCGACGGACAGCGATGCGGGACAACGCCCTTTGGCCAAGCGCGCGGCATGCTTCGGCTCGACGGCGTCGGCACATGGGTGCTCGTCCAGCCTGCGGGGTAATCGCTCAGACGGCGCGTGGGAATTGTCTCAAGGTTTGCAGAGGAGCGGTGGTTATCGATTTGATGAAACATGCCGCCGTTGAGACGAAACGGGAAAGGGCGGCCGACCGGAGTGGGAGCCGCGGGGCGCTTCCGCTTTGGCAGTTTTAAGCAAGGTGTTTGCCGAGAAAAATGTTTGCATGCCGGAGCGGTATTTCAGTATAATACAAGTAAAATGGACGGAAGAAGGACGCGGCCTGGCCGTCCTTTTTATTTGGGCGCGAGAAGCAAACGGAGACGTTTCTATTTTTAAGTCGCAGGTGAACACGCTTGGAACAGTTACTAGGTAAGGAGTGGGAGATCACTCCCGCTGGCGGCGCTACAGGGGATGCGTATTTTGCGGAATATGAAGGAAAGAAATTGTTTTTAAAGCGGAATTCTTCTCCGTTTCTTGCTGTATTGTCGGCCGAGGGCATCGTCCCGAAGCTTGTATGGACGAAGCGGCTCGAAAACGGCGATGTGTTTACGGCCCAGCAATGGCTGAACGGCCGGGAGCTGAAGCCGTGGGAGATGGGAAGCGAGCAAGTGGCGGCGCTGCTAAGGAAAATCCATCGTTCAAAAGAGCTGGTGACGATGCTGAAGCGGCTCGGCAAATCTCCGCTGCGCGCGAAGAAGATGCTCGCTGCGCTCGCTGAGCAACAGCGGCGCCATCCGGCCGGTGGTTCTGTCGTCTGTCAGGCGCTTGACTGGCTGGAGCAGCATGTGTCGTCATTGCCGGATGGCGAATATGTTGTCTGCCACTGTGACATCAACCATAACAATTGGCTGCTGGCCGACGATGGCACGTTGTACTTGATCGATTGGGACGGAGCGATGATCGCTGATCCGGCGATCGACATCGGCATGTTGCTTCATCTGTACATTCCGCGCGCCGAATGGAAGACGTGGCTCGACCAGTACGGATGGGAATGGAGCCAGGAGCTTGGCCTCCGCCTAAAGTGGTATACGATCGCTCATACGTTGCACTCGCTGTTTTGGCCGAAAGGGAAGGACGGCCAAAAAGAAAAGGAGCAGTCGCTTCGGTTATTGAAGCGCGTCATGGTAGAGAGTTGACCAAGCGAGGCCTCAGCGTCCGAACGGCCGGCGCTGGGGGCGGCGCGATCGCTGCGTTCGGTTGTCGCCGCGCCGTTTGTTTCCGCTGTCGATGACGGAGACGCCGCGGTCAGGACAGCCCATTCACCCAATCGGCGAGCTGGCCTTGGTGGGCGGAAATGTGGGCGTTTAAGTCAGCGCTGTATTTCCCGCCTTGGCCATAAGCGTAAATATGGGGGAGAATTTGCTTGACTTGGCTGTTCACCTCATCGTTGGCGAGCAGCGATTTGGCGAGCCGTTCAATTTGTTCGCATTCGGAAACCGTTCCGCAGCAATCGAGCTGATGTTCGGATAAAATGTCGCGAAGTACGGTCAATTGATGGTTATAGTCGAGCGGCATGCTGGTCACCATCCTTTCGCCAGGCTGTACGGTTTTATCATGCCCGGATCGAGCCGAGTTTATGATTCGAAACCGAAAAGACCCCCTGCTTCCACGCGTGAGCGTAGATGGGAGAGCGTTCAGGCCCGGGCGTTTTTTCGCGTTTGCTTCTTTGGCGCGAGTGTGGTATCGTCAAACCAACAAACGGAAACAAGGCTGAGGTGTCAATATGCGTTTGCGCAACAAACCGTGGGCGAAAGACAAAATCGCCGCGTATCCGCAATACGTCATTCCCGATCCCGAAGCAAAGCGCGGGCGATGGCGCGAGCTGTTCGGCCGTGATCGGCCGATCCATGTCGAGATCGGGACGGGGAAAGGCAAATTTATCACGGAAATGGCCAAACTTCATCCGGATGTCAATTTCATCGGCATCGAGCTGTACCCGAGCGTGCTCGTGTCCGCGCTTGACAAACTGATCGAAAGCGGGCTCGCGAACGTCAAGCTGCTGAACGCCAATGCGAAAGATCTGACTGCGTTTTTTGCCGACGGGGAAGTGTCGCGCCTTTATTTGAACTTTTCCGACCCATGGCCGAAAAAGCGGCACGAAAAGCGGCGGCTGACGTATCGGGGCTTTTTGGCGCTCTATGACCGCATTTTGGCGGAAGACGGAGACATCCATTTGAAAACGGACAATCAATCGTTTTTCGAATACTCGCTTGTCAGTTTGTCGCAATATGGGTTTGTGCTCGCATCGGTCCAGCTCGACTTGCATCAAAGCGGCATGACGGACAATGTCATGACAGAGTATGAGGAAAAATTTTCCTTAAAAGGAAACCGCATTTACCGATGCGAGGCGGTGCGCCCGCCGCGGCGGTCGTCATAGGCCCGAACCGATTGGTCGGGTCTTTTTCTATTTCCGATTGATGGAGAAAATGGTACACTAGTGAGGGGGGAGAGAGGAAATGGAACAGTTGCGAATTGGACAAGTCACCTTGACATGGCTGCAAGGCGGCGTCACCCATCTTGACGGCGGGGCGATGTTTGGCGTCGTGCCGAAACCGCTTTGGTCGAAAAAATATCCTCCGAACGACAACAATCAAATCGAGCTGCGCACCGATCCGATTTTGGTGGAAGCCTATGGAAAACGGCTGCTCATTGAATCCGGCATCGGCAACGGCAAGCTGACCGACAAGCAAAAGCGCAACTTCGGCGTCACGGAAGAATCAGCGATTGATGAATCGCTTGCCAAGCTCGGGCTGACGCGGCGCGACATCGACATCGTCATCATGACCCATTTGCATTTTGACCATGCGTGCGGATTGACCGTTTGGGAAGACGGACGGCTCGTGCCGGCGTTTCCGCGCGCGGCGATCATCACCTCGGATGTCGAGTGGGAGGAAATGCGAAACCCGAACATCCGATCGCGCAATACGTATTGGAAAGAAAATTGGGAGCCGATCGCGGATCAAGTCGTTCCGTTTACAAAGGAAACGGAAGTCGTTCCTGGCATCCGCCTCATCCATACCGGCGGGCATAGCGCCGGGCATGCGATCGTGCTCATCGAATCAGACGGGGAGATGGCCATTCATCTTGGCGATTTGCTTGGCACGCACGCCCATCAAAACGTCCTTTGGGTGATGGCGTACGACGATTACCCCATGGATTCGATTTTTGCCAAACAGCGATGGCTCCCGTACGGCGTAAAGCAAAATGCGTGGTTTACCTTCTACCATGATGCCTACTATCGGGCTGTGAAATGGCAGGAAGACGGGACGATGGCCGCCGTCGTGAAGCGGGAGCGGCCGCTATGACAGCGGCTTGGCGTCTACGATGGCTCCCGTGTAGGCGTTGATGAAAAACTCGTCATCCCCGTCGTCGCGGCAGACGCCGCCGCGGTATACGGTGTACGCCAGGCCGTTTTTCTCATACCGCTCCGGGGCGGATTGAATCCAGGAACCGCGGATGGCGCGCGGACCGCCAAGCGCGCGTTTGGCCATGGCCAGCGCTTGTTCCGGGGCAAGGAGCGCCGGTTTGGAAGCGGAGCGGATGGCATAGACGACGGCCGCACCGACGGCGGCGCCGACGAGCCACTGTTTCCAAGCCATGTTTCTTTCCTCCTTCTCGCTTTGATACGGTTTAGTATAGCCGATTTTGGCGGAACATGTAAGAAGGACGGAAAGAAACGGAACGGTGAAATCGAACATAGAAAGGGAGACGCGTGATGAATGAGGACACGCTGCAATTATTCCAAACGTTGACCGAGCTTCCAGGCGCACCGGGTTATGAACATCCGGTGCGGCAGTTTATGCGCAAAGAGCTCGAGAAATACGCCGATGACATTGTGCAAGACCGCCTCGGGAGCCTTTTCGGCGTCAAACGCGGCGATGAGGCGGGCCCGACGGTGATGGTTGCCGGCCATATGGATGAAGTCGCATTTATGGTGACGGCGATCACCGACAATGGCATGATTCGGTTTCAGCCGCTCGGCGGCTGGTGGGATCAAGTGCTGCTCTCCCAGCGCGTGCAGATTATCACGGACGGAGGGCCGGTCATCGGCGTGATCGGGTCGATTCCGCCGCATTTGCTTGATGAGGAGCAGCGCAAGAAACCAATGGAGATGAAAAACATGTTGATTGACATCGGAGCGGAAAGCCGTGAAGATGCCGAACGAGTCGGCGTCCGCCCCGGTCAGCCGATCGTGCCGGTCAGCCCATTCACGGTGTTGGCCAACGGAAAAACCGTGATGGCAAAAGCGTGGGACAATCGGTTTGGCTGCGGGTTGGCGATCGAGCTGTTAAAAGAGCTGAACGGCGAAACAGTGCCGAACGTCTTGTACGCTGGAGCGACTGTGCAGGAAGAGGTCGGGCTGCGTGGGGCCCAGACGGCGGCAGCGATGATCAACCCGGATATCTTTTTCGCCTTGGAAGCCAGCCCGGCCAACGACATGTCCGGCGACAAGCAGGCGTTCGGCCATATCGGCAAAGGGGCGCTCATCCGCTTGTACGACCGGACGATGATTACGCACCGCGGCATGCGCGAGTTTGTGCTTGACACCGCGGAAACGATTGGCGTCCCGTATCAGTTTTTCATTTCCCCAGGCGGCGGAACCGACGCCGGGCGGGTCCATATCGCCAACCGCGGCGTGCCGTCGGCGGTGATCGGCATTTGCGCCCGCTACATTCATACGCATGCGTCGATCATTCATATCGATGATTACGCGGCGGCCAAACAGCTCATCGTTGAGCTCGTCAAACGGTGCGACCGGACGACGGTCGAGACGATTCGCCAAAACAGCTGAGGAGAAGCGAACGCTTCTCCTTTTCCATGACAAGGAGGGCACTGGATGAAAACTGTTGCGGTCGGAACGAACAATGAAGCGAAAATCGCCGCCGTTCGGGCGGTGCTTTCGGAAAAGGAATACCGCATTGTATCGCTTGAGGTGCCATCAGGCGTTTCCGCACAGCCGCTGTCCGATGAGGAGACGCGGCTTGGCGCCATCGGGCGCGCCAAACGGGCGCTCGAAGCGGCGGAGGCGGACATCGGCATCGGATTGGAAGGCGGCGTGACGAAGATCGATGGGCAATGGTGGCTGTGCAACTGGGGGGGCGCTCGCTGACCGAAACGGAGTGGTGGTGGCCGCCGCCGGCGCCCGCCTCGCCCTCCCGCCGGACGTCGGGGGCCGGCATCGAGG
>NZ_ATCO01000243.1:0-4605 GCF_000422025.1 Geobacillus sp. WSUCF1
TAAATTTCCGGAGGAACGCTCCGGTAATCCGCTGGATTGAACGTCGGGCGGCTCGCCATCGCCAAAATTTCACCGGTGTTCGGGTCCATGGCGATCGCGATGATGCCGTCCGGATTGTATTTCGCCTCCGCGATGTCAAGTTCGCGCTCCATGATCGTCTGAATGCGCGAATCGATCGTCAACACCAAATTCAAGCCGTCAGTCGGCGGCGTATAGTCATCAGCGATATCGGGCATGCGCCGCCCTTTCGCATCGGAATAAAACTGCACGGAGCCGCGCTCGCCCCTCAGTTCCTTGTCATAATACAGCTCCAACCCGGTGAGCCCTTGGTTGTCAATGCCGGTGAAGCCGAGCACGTGCGACAAATAGCTGCCAAACGGATAGTAGCGCTTCGTATCTTCCGCGATATACACCCCATCCAAGTCGAGGGAGCGCACATTCGCCGCTTTTTCATCGGAAATTTTCCGCCCTTCTTTCAGGCGGACGATCGACGTTTTTTGCGTGATTTGTTTATAGATGGATTCGACCGAACCGCCCAGCACCCCTGCCAGCTTTTTCGCCGCCTCTGCCGGGTTTTTGACTTGCCGCGGAATGACATACACCGTCGGAGCGCTCATGTTCGTCGCCAGCGGGACGCCGTTGCGGTCCAAAATTTCGCCTCGCTTCGGCTCAAACGGAATGTTCCGGCCCCATAGCCCTTTCGCCCGTTCCGCTAATAGATCGCCGAGCCAAAATTGGACGTAGCCGAGACGGAGATCGATAATGGCAAAAATCAAAATCCCGATCAAAAACACGATCGTCAACCGCTTGCGCACGGTAACGTACGATACGCGCATATGGCGGAACCTCCTTCATGGTGGGCTCGTTCCACTATATGCTTGTACGCCCCGTTATAGAACGGCAAAAATCATTCGTGCGGCTCGGCTTCTTTCCGTAAAGCCGCCTCTTTCTCCTTCTCCGCCGCCGCTTTCTCCCATTGGCGCGGCGGAGCCAATTCAACAATTAAATAATCGCCTTTGCGCACCTCCGCTCCCGGACGAATGTTTTGGCTGACGACATAGCCGGTCCCTTTCGTGCTCGGCCGCAAGCCGAGTATATGAGCCACTTTCATAGCGTCGCGCAGCGAGAAGCCGCGCAAATCCGGCATCGTTGCCGCCCCGTCCGTTTTTAACACGACCCGTTCGCCCAAAAGAACGTGATCGCCGCCTTGCGGAAGCTGCTGCTCAACATATTTGCCGCGGCCGATCACGACCGGCACATATCCCTTGTCCTTCAGCTGCTTGGCTGCCGAAGCCGCCGGCTGGCCGATCCATGAATCAAGCGCCTGCGGTTTTGCAGTCTTTGCTTTCATTCGTTTTTCCCCGTTCGGTTCAATATGCAAATATTGCAAACTGCTTTTCATCACCGTCGTAAAAATTTGCGACACCGGCGCCGCTCCGGTTTCGGTCACATCGAGGTGCGGCTGTTGGACCGCGACATACATGAGAAGCTTCGGATCATCCGTCGGCGCCATGCCTAAAAACGAAAAAATGTAGTTTTCCCGTCCGGTCAAATAGCCCCCGGAAGCCGACGGAATTTGCGCCGTCCCCGTTTTGCCGGCGACGCGGTAGCCGTTGATTTGGTACGGACGGCCGGTGCCGTGCTCGGACGTGACGACCGTCTCTAAAATGGCGCGCACTTTGCGCGCGGTTTCCGCCGTAATCGGCTCGCCGACCACGGTCGGCCCATGATCGAGCACGACTTTGCCGCTGTCTGGGTCGACGACTTTCTCGATGACATACGGCTTCATCATTTTCCCATCGTTGGCGATCGCCGTCGCCGCTTGGATTTGCTGGATTGGCGTCACCGATGTCCCTTGGCCGAATCCGGTCGTAATTCGTTCAATCGGGTAGCGATAGCGGATTTGCCCGACCGCTTCGTTCGGCAAATCGATGCCCGTTTTCCGGTCAAAATGGAAACGGTGCAAATATTGCAAAAACCGATCTTCACCAAGCTTTTCTTTCACTAAAATCGAAAAGGCGACGTTTGAAGAGCGCTGCACCCCTTCATTAAACGTGATCGTCCCCCAGCCGACATCGTTATGGTCGCGGATCGTGTTCGGCCCCACTTTGTAGGAACCGGAGCGATACGTTTCGTTGCCGTTATACACTCCTTCGTTGATGGCCGCCGCGAGCGTGAACACTTTCATCGTCGATCCCGGCTCATACGGATAGGAAATGGCGTCATTTAAAAAGTTCGTAATATCACGCTTGTTTGGGTCGAAGCTCGGACGCGTCGCCATCGCCAAAATTTTCCCTGTTTTTGGATCAGCGACGATGGCGATCATTTTTTTCGGCTTGTATTGCTTCTCGACACTGCTCATCGCATCTTCCAAAAACGATTGAATCTTTCCGTCGATCGTCAAATAGACGTTTGCCCCATTGTCCGGCTTGACAATGCGCTCTTCCCCCCCGGGGAGGCGGAAGCCGTTTGCGTCGCCGGCAAACGACACATAGCCGTCTTTTTCACGCAAATACCGGTCAAGTTCTTTTTCCACGCCCATTTTGCCGACCGTTTCGTTAGCTTCATTTTTTTGCGCGTAGCCGATGACGTGCGACGCAAACACGCCGTTCGGATAAAACCGGCTCGTGTCGCGGATGAAAGCGATGCCTGGCAAATGGAGCGCTTCGATTTTCCGTTTCAGCTCAAAACTGATGTTGCGGCCGTAGGACCCAAACTCGACTTGCTTCGCTTTTTTGGTCAAAATGCGCTCCATCGCCTCGACGTCCATGCCAAGCAACGGGGCGAGTTGTTCCGCTGTTTTTTTCGGATCGACACATGGTGCGGATGATCCGGATCGGTTGTCATCTTCGGATCCAAAACGGCCACAACCGTATACGACGGCACATCTTCAGCCAAAACGGCGCCGTTGCGTTCGAAAATCGTTCCGCGCTTCGCCTTGATCGTCCGCGTTTGTTGATGCTGCCGCTCCGCGATCACAGCCAGCGTTTGGCCGTCCGCTTTGCCGGTCCATTCAAGCTGCACAAAGCGGGCGAACAACAGAGAAAAGAGGAAGCCGAACAGGCAAAACAGGATGAACGCTCCTTGATGGGTGTTGCGATGCTTTCTTGCCTCCATCGCCGATCATTCCTGCACAACTTTCACATGGTTTTCGTTGAGCGACAAACCGAGCTCTTTTGCCTTTTGCAAAATGCGCTCGTACGCGCTCAGCCGTTGCACCTCGATATATAGGTCATTGTTCTCCTTTTTCTGCTCGTCAATCGACGCCTCGAGCTTTTGCACCCCTTTGTTCAATTCGTAAATGCGCACTTGGTTCGAGACGATATGAACCGCCGCATAGAAAACAAACAAGCAAAACAACACAAACAGCATCTTTTCAGCCAGCGACAGGCGAAAGCGCTGCTTCCGCCGCGTCTTCGGGCTTGGCGGTGACGCCGGATGTCGTTGTTCGCGCGCGACTTTGACTGCTGCATCGTTCACATTTTTCCCCTCCTGTTTCTCCATGCATTCGTTTTTCGCCGCAATGGGCGGCGCCCGCATTGAAATTTGGTTGTGTTTCCCCGCTATTTTCGTCATCTACAGCTTTTCGGCAATGCGGAGTTTGGCCGAACGGGCGCGACGGTTTCGTTCGAGCTCTTCCTCGGAAGGAACGATCGGTTTTTTTGTAATGATTTTCAGCACGGGGCGGTAGTCGTCGGGGAGAACCGGAAGCCCCGGGGGCAATGGCGGGCTTTCGCTCGCCTTTTTAAACGTTTCTTTGCAAATGCGGTCTTCAAGCGAATGAAACGTAATGACGCTCACCCGACCGCCGGGGGCGAGCAGTTCGATCGCCTGCTCGAGCGCCTCGCGAAACGCCTCAAGTTCGTCGTTGACCGCGATGCGAAGCGCCTGAAAAATGCGTTTGGCCGGGTGTCCGCCGCTGCGGCGCGCCGGAGCGGGAATCGCTTCCTTAATCACCTCAACGAGCTCCCCCGTCGTTTTAATCGGCCTCGTGCGGCGCACTTCCTCGATTTTGCGCGCCACTTGCTTCGAAAACTTCTCTTCGCCGTAACGGAAAAAGATGCGGACGAGCTCCTCGTATGGCCAGCGGTTGACAATCTCCGCCGCCGTCAGCCGCTGCTTGCGGTCCATCCGCATATCAAGCGGCGCATCGTGCTGATAGCTGAAGCCGCGCTCGGGTTCGTCGAGCTGCGGCGAAGAAACACCCAAATCAAACAAGACGCCATCGACGGACTTGACGCCAAGCGCCGAAAGCTCCTCTTGCAAAAACCGGAAGTTCCGGTGCACAAACTGCACTTGCCGGCCGTAGCGAGCGAGCCGTTCGCGCGCATGCATGATGGCGGCTTCGTCTTGGTCAAAGGCAAACAGCTTCCCACGTGCCGACAAACGGGAGAGCAAATACTCGCTATGGCCGCCGCCGCCCAGCGTACAATCGACGTAAATGCCGTCAGGTCGGATGTTCAGCCCATCGACTGCCTCTTTCAGCAACACGGTTGTATGTTGAAACACATGTCCACCACCTTCGTTGCATAAAGCCACACTCACATCGGCCAGTGGCCGCCTCCTTATTATATCGCAAAGATGGACAAAATTTTAGCTTTTTTT